>NZ_JBFUKR010000008.1:0-265524 GCF_056400745.1 Rhizobacter sp. P5_A1 | reverse complement strand
CACGGTGCGCACGACCGGCTTCGATCCGGCCGCGGCGAGCGGCGGTTCGGCCGCGGTCGAAAGCGTCGCGGCAACGCCCGACTCGGGCAAGTCGACCTTCGTCGGCAGCGAGATCGCGAAGAACGACCGGCCCGAGCTGACCGCCGCGAAGATCATCGTCTCGGGCGGCCGCGCGATGGGCAGCAGCGAGAAGTTCAACGAGGTGCTGACGCCGCTGGCCGACAAGCTCGGTGCAGCGCTCGGCGCGAGCCGGGCCGCGGTCGATGCCGGCTACGCGCCGAACGACTGGCAGGTCGGACAGACCGGCAAGATCGTCGCGCCGCAGCTGTACATCGCCGCCGGCATCAGCGGCGCGATCCAGCACCTGGCCGGCATGAAGGACAGCAAGGTCATCGTCGCGATCAACAAGGACCCGGAGGCGCCGATCTTCTCGGTGGCCGACTACGGGCTCGAGGCCGATCTGTTCACGGCCGTGCCGGACCTGCTGATGGCATTGGGTTAGCGACCACCTGACCGTCCGCGTTGAATCCACGGGCGTGGTCGTCGCGCAGGTGGCCGCATCGGCGTGCCGCCCACCGATTGGTCTCGACGCACTCTGCGGGATGTCCGCTGCGCGAAGGTCGCGTGGCCGCCCGTGCCACGTCACATGGCCGGAAGTCGATGTCGGGTTATCCCTCGATGCGCGTTTTATGCACAAAACACTATACTGTGCCCATATCGCGTTGCCGCCCTGGCGCAGCGAGACCGCTCCCGCAATTCACCGAGGAAGACCGATGAAACTACTTTCGTACCGACATGCCGACCGAGAAGCCTTTGGAGCCGTGATCGGCGATGGCGTGGTCGACCTCTCACGCTGGCGCGAAGGCGTGACCACCTTGCGCGACTACATTGCCTGCGGCGGCTATCGCGACGCGGCCGAGCACGTGAAGGGCAGGGCAGTCGACGCGAAGCTCAGCGAGATCGAGTACCTCCCCGTGATCACGGAGCCGGAGAAGATCGTCTGCGCGGTGCGCAACTACATGGACCACCACAACGAGGCGCTCGCCGCCGGCCTGCAGCGCGAGCTGTCGGACTTCCCGCCGATCTTTCTGCGCGTGTGGCGCTCGCAGTGTGGACACGGGCAACCGGTCGTCAAGCCGCGCGTCTCCGACACGCTCGACTGGGAAGGTGAACTCGCGGTCATCATCGGCACCGGCGGGCGCGACATCGCCGAAGCAGATGCCTGGAAGCACGTCGCCGGCTACAGCATCTACAACGACGTCAGCGTGCGCGAGTGGCAGTTCCATGCGAAGCAGATCGCCTCGGGCAAGAACTTCGAGAACACCGGACCGTTCGGCCCGTGGATGGTGACGGCCGACGAGATCGAACCCGGCCGCAAGCTGAAGCTCGAGACGCGGCTCAACGGCGAGGTGGTGCAGTCCAGCGACACCGGCCACCTGATCTTCTCGATCCCGCGGCTGATCAGCTACTCGTCGACGATCTTCACGCTGTCGCCGGGCGACGTGATCGTCACCGGCACGCCGGCCGGCGTCGGCTTCGGCCGCAAGCCGCCGCGGTACATGAAAGCCGGCGACACCATCGAAGTCGAGATCGAGGCCATCGGCGTGCTGCGCAACCCGGTCGTGGCTCAGGGCCCGAAGGCGTGAGGGGCGCATCGTGAGCCTCGTCGCCATCCGCAAGCGAAGCCTGACCGTCGAGACCGTCTTCCATGAGGGCGGGCCGCCGCCGGCGAAGCCGCTGCGTCTGGCCGCGGCCTGCGCCGTGATCCGCAATCCCTACGCCGGCCGCTACGAGCCGGACCTGCTGCCGTTCATGGCCGAGCTGCGCAGCCTGGGCACGCTGCTCGCCGAAGAGCTGGTCGGTGCGCTCGGCGGTGCCGCGCAGGTGGAGGCCTACAGCAAGGCCGCGATCGTCGGCACCGCCGGCGAGCTGGAGCACGGCGCCGTCTGGCACGAGGCCGGCGGCTGGGCCATGCGCCAGGTGCTCGGCGAGCCGAAGGCCATCGTGCCCGCGGCGAAGGCGGTCGCGCACACGGGCTACCGCTTGATGGTGCCGCTGCACTACATCCACGCCGCGTACGTGCGAAGCCACTTCAACAGCTTCGAGGTCGGCATCCAGGACGCGCCACGGCCCGACGAGATCCTGTTCGCGCTGGTGATGGCCGATGGCGGGCGCATCCACTCGCGTCTGGGCGGGCTGACCAAGGAGCAGGTCTCCGTGCACGACGGCCAACGCTGAGAGGGACACCCCATGTCATCGCCTTTCGCCCCCAGCCTGGCCCACATGGGCATGTTCTGCTTCGACCTCGACAAGATGGCGACCTTCTACCGCGAGGTCTTCGACATGGTCGAGACTGACCGGGGCCAGGGCATCACGATGCCGTTCAAGATCGTGTTCCTCAGCGCCAGCCCGCAGCAGCACCACCAGCTGGCATTGGCCTCGAGCCGAGCCGAAGGCAGCGCCAGCACCGTGATGCAGCTGTCGTTCAAGGTGCAGACACTCGATCATCTTCGCGAAGCGCGCTTGCGTGCGCTCGCGCGCGGCGCCAGCCGGATGCGTGGGCTGAACCACGGCAACGCCTTGTCGATCTACTTCTCCGATCCCGAAGACAACACGGTCGAGGTCTACCTCGACACCCCGTGGTACGTGAGCCAGCCTCACGGCGACCCGCTCGATCTGGAGCGTCCCGACGCAGAAGTCTGGGCCGAGACCGAGCGCATCTGCCGCGCCGACCCCACCTTCAAGCCAGCCGAGCAATGGCGCGCCCAATTCGGGCAGGCGGGCCGCTAGCGTCTGCCCTATCCCTTCACTTCCGCTGAACACCGCCGCATGAAAGAAGTCGATGTCCTGATCGTGGGCACAGGCCCCACCGGCGCCACACTCGCGGGCCTGCTGGGCCAGCGCGGCCTGCGCGTGGCAGTGTTCGACCGCCTGCCGGACCTGTACCCGCTGCCGCGCGCCGCCGGCATGGACCACGAGGTGATGCGCATCGCGCAGGAACTGGGAATCGCCGATCGCATGGCGCCGCATGTTGCGCCGTATCGCCCGAGCGAATACCGCGGCATGGACGGCCAGCTCATCAAGCGGCTGGACGCCGCACCGCCGCCTCACCGTCTGGGCTGGGCACCGAACTACGTGTTCGAGCAGCCGGCGTTCGAACGCTTGCTGCGTGCCCGCCTGGCCGAGCTGCCGACGGTGAGCGCGACCACCAGCGCCGAGGTCGTGGCCGTCGGCCAGGATGCCGACCACGCCTGGGCCGACGTCATCCTGCCCGGCGACAGCCAGCCCACGCGCCACGTCGCCCCCTTCCTGATCGCGTGCGATGGCGGCTCCAGCCCGATCCGCAAGCAGCTCGGCATCACGCTGGAAGACCTGGGCTTCGACGAGCCCTGGCTGGTGGTGGACGCCATCGTCTCCGACGCCAAGCTCGCCGAACTGCCGCAGACCCAGGTGCAGTACTGCGAGGCCGAGCGGCCTTGCACCTACGTCGTCGGCGTCGGCCGTCACCGCCGCTGGGAGATCATGCTGCTGCCCGGCGACAGCCTGGCGGCCGACTACCCGCCCGAGCAGCTGTGGCCGCTGCTCGAACGCTGGATCAAGCCCGGCGAAGGCGAAATCTGGCGCGCGGCGGCCTACCGCTTCCACGGCCTGGTGGCCAACGAATGGCGGCGCGGCCGCATCCTGCTGGCCGGCGACGCCGCGCACATGACGCCGCCCTTCATGGCGCAGGGCATGGTGCAGGGCATGCGCGACGCGTTGAACCTGGCCTGGAAGCTCGAGCGCATTCTGCGAGGCCGCTCCTCGCCGGACTTGCTCGACACCTACCATCAGGAACGCCGCCCGCACGTCGTCACCACGACGCGCACCGCGATGGAACTCGGCCGCGTGATCTGCGAACGCGACCCTGTGCGCGCACGCGAACGCGACGCACGACTGCTGGCCGAGCAGGGCGGACAGGTCACGACGCAGTTCCGCCAGAACATGATCCCGGGCCTGCACGCGGGCTTGATCGCACGCGAGACGCCGGGTGCCGGCTGCCTCCTGCCGCAACCGACGATCAACGTGCGCGACAAACTCGTGCGCCTCGACGACCTGACCGGTCGCACGGTGCGGGTCGTCACCCGCAGCGACTTGCCTGCGGCAGATCAGGCCTTGCTGCGCGACGCGCTTCAGCCTCTGGGGGGCGTGCTCGTGCTGCTGGGTGCCACCGGCGACAGCACCGCCGATGTGATCCACGCGGTGGAAGACGTGCCGGTTCTGACGCCCTGGCTCGCGCAGATCGACCGACGCTTTGTCGTGGCACGGCCCGACCACTGCGTGTTCGGCACGGCCGCATCAACAACCGAAACGGTCTCGTTGCTGGCTGCGCTGCGCGATGCACTGGCTTGAACGGTCGTCACGATGACGGCGCCTCGCCGTCGCGTGCTCGGCCTGTGCGGAAGCCTGCGCGCGCAATCGTTCAACATGGCGGCCCTGCGCGCAGCCGTGGAGCTGATGCCCAGCGGCGTGAGCGTGCAGATCGCGACACTGCACGGCATCCCGGTCTACAACGGTGACGACCAGGCCCAAGGCTGGCCACCGGCGGTGTTGGCCCTGGCCGACGCGATCCGCGCATCCGATGGCGTGCTGATCGCCAGCCCGGAATACAACTTCAGCATTCCCGGTGGGTTGAAAAATGCACTCGACTGGCTGTCGCGCCTGCCCGATCAGCCCGTCAAGGCCATGCCCGTCGCGATCCTCGGCGCGGCCACCGGTCCGGTGGGCACAGCCAGGATGCAATACGACCTGCGCAAGGTGCTGCAATTCCTCGAGGCCGATGTGCTGCTCAGGCCCGAAGTCTTCATCGGCCACGCCGCGAGCAGGTTCGACGACGCTGGTCGCCTGGTGGATGCGGCGACGCGCGGATTCGTCGCCGACCAGATGCGCGCCTTCATCACGCTTGCCGAGCGAAATCGGCGCTGGCGGACGCAGGCCGACTGAGCGGCTCCGGCCGCAGCAGGAAGTGCGCGAGCGCCGGCAGCAGGACGAGGGCCCCGACCATGTTCCAGACGAACATGAATGCGAGCAGGATGCCCATGTCGGCCTGGAACTTGATCGGCGAGACGGCCCACGTCCCCACGGCGAGGGCCAGAGTGAGCCCGGTCAGCACCACGACGTGGCCGGTGAACTGCAAGGCATGGTGGTAGGCGTCGGACAGTGTGTCGCCCGCCTTCAGCCGCGCCAGCATGACCGACAGCACATACAGCGCGTAGTCCACGCCGATGCCCACGCCCAGCGCGATCACCGGTAGCGTGGCCACCTTCACACCCATGCCCAGCGCCACCATCAGCGTCTCGCACAGGATGGAGGTCAGGACCAGCGGCAACACCGCGCAGGTCACGGCACGCCAGGATCGGAACGTCACGAAGCACAGCAGGATGACCGCGCCGTAGACCCACAGCAGCATCTCACGCATCGCCTGGTGCACGACGATGTTGGTCGCCGCGGCGATGCCGGCCGAGCCGGCGGCGAGCATGAAGCGCTCGTCCGCGGACTTCTTCGATGCGATGAAGTCCGTCGCCGCATCGATCACCCGCGTCAGGGTGGCCGCCTTGTGGTCCTTCAGGTAAACGTACAGCGACAGGAACGAACAGTCCTGGTTGAAGAACTCGCGCGGCGCGCGCGTTTGCACACCGCCGAGCGCGCTGTCGTTGGGGATCAGGTCGAACCACTTCAGGTTGCCCTCGTTGTAGCCCACCATCGCGAGCTTGGACAGCGCCGCCATCGAGTTGGTCGACTCCACGCCCTCGAGTTGTTCGAGCCGCCAGGCGAGTTGATCGAGCTTGGCGAGGGTGCCGTAGCGCGTGCACTGGTCTGCGGGCGTGGCGACCATCACGACCAGAATATCGGCGCTGGCGGCGTAGTGGCGCGCCAGAAAATCGTTGTCGCGGTTGTAGCGCGAATCGGCACGCAGCTCGGGGGCGCCGGGGTCGAGGTCGCCGATCGGCAACTTCAGACTCACCGCGTAGCCGATGACCGCCAGCACGGTGCCCACCACGATGGCCGCCAGCGCCGGCCCACGCCGCGTGAAGCGGTCGAGCTGGCGCCACAGCCAGGCGCGCTGCCGCGTGCCGGCCGGCCCGAGCGATGCGTCGACAACTTCGAGCCGCAGGCTGCGCGCCGCCGCCGCCGGGCTCACGCCGACGTAGCTCAGCAGAATCGGCAGCAACACGAGGTTGGTGAAGATCAGCACCGCCACGCCGATGCTCGCCACGGCCGCGAGGTCCTGAATCACCTGGATCTTGATCAGCGCCAGCACCGCGAAGCCCACCGCGTCGCACAGCAGCGCGGTCAGTCCGGCCACGAAGAGGCGGCGGAAGGTGTAGCGCGCCGCGACGGCGCGGTGCGTGCCGCGGCCGACGTCCTGCATGATGCCGTTCATCTTCTGCGCGCCATGGCTCATGCCGATCGCGAACACGAGAAACGGCACGAGCACCGAGTACGGATCGAGCTCGTAGCCGGCGAGCGCAAGCAGACCAAACTGCCACAACACGGCCACCAGCGAACACGCGACGACGAGCAGCGTCGAGCGCACGCAGCGCGTGTAGGCGAACAGCACCGCGCTGCAGATGGCCAGCGCGACGCCGAAGAAGGCCAGCACCTCGCGCATGCCCTCGATCAGGTCGCCCATCACCTTGGCGAAGCCGGTGACGTGGATCTTCACACGCTCGCTCTCGTACTTCGTGCGCAGCGCCTCGACCTGCCGGCCCAGTTCGCCGTAATCGAGCGCCACGCCGGTCCTGGGGTTCTTGTCGAGCAGCGGCACGAAGATGACGCTCGACTTGAAGTCGCCCGCGACGAGCTGGCCGATCTCGCCCGAGCGCTCGACGTTCGTGCGCACCTCGGCCAACGCCGCCGGCGAGCCGTCGTAGCTGTCGCCCATCACGGTGTTGCCGTCCAGTCCGTCCTCGGTCACCGCGACCCAGCGCGTGTTGCTGGTCCACAGCGACTTCATGAACGGCCGGTCAGCGCGTTCCTTCGTTGGCCAGGGTGTCGGGGCTGAAGAACGACTTCGGGATCGACGGCAGCGTCCTGTACTGCGTCGGCAGCTCGTTGGAGGCCATGTTCAGGAAGTACGCACCGGTCTGCAGGTCGTAGCCGCCCCACATCACATTGCCGAGCAGGGCAGGGATGTCCGGGGCGAGCAGCGTCAGCGTGTAGCTGGTGCGCCAGAGGTCACCCTTCGCGTCCCAGCCATCGACCAGCAGGATCTGCCAGCTGTCTTCGTCGATGTAGTACTTGCGTTTGGGCACGACGTGACGCTTGCCCGCCATCAATGTCGCGTCCACTTCCCACACGCGGTGCTTTTCCCAGCGCACCAGGCTCGGGTTCAGCGTGTTGGGCGTGACGAGGTCGGCCACTTTCGCGAGCGCGGCGCGGTTGTTGTTGTACGGGACGTAGATCTCCTTCTTGCCGACCAGCTTCAGCTCGTGCTTGTCGATCGGGCCCAACAGCATGAAGGCCTCGTCGAACAGGCCGATGCCCGAGGTGACCGAATCCGGCGTGTCGTAGCCGACGGCCGGTGCCTTGCGCACACGGCGCTGGCCGACGAGGTACTGCCACACGCTGCGTTGGGCGGTCAAGTTGAGGTTGTCGTGCACCAGGATCGCCTCGCCCGCCTTCGAGCCCGGCTCGGTGGCGACGAACTTCAGCAAGGTGTGGTAGCCCTCCAGCTTCTCGAGACTGCCGTCCGGGTCGTAGTACTGGTGGCGGAAGGTCTGCACGCCGCCCGAGGCCATCGAACGCTTGCCGTCGGCGGTCACCACCCAGACGCGGATCTGTGCATCGGTGTTCTGGCCCGTCCATGACAGGCGGAAGTTCTGGATCACCTCGTTGCCGTCCTTCGGGATCGGGAACGGGATGCCGCCATAGGCGTTCTCGGTGCCGTGCCCGCCCTCGGACAGCTTGGCACGCGTGGCATTCTTGAAGGTGTTGTCGTAGACGTACTGCGGCGCCGCGGCGCTGCGGTGCGACGGGTACACGTCGAGGCGGAAGTCGGGGAACTTCTTCAGCAACGCCTTCACGCCGTCGGTGAGCCCGGCCTCGTACTGCGCCATGTTCTTGGCGTTGATCGACAGCTCCGGCTTCTCGCCCGGGAAGGGGTCGGGGCGCGGATCGCCGCTCTTGTAGCCAGCGGGCGGCTTGGTGGAGCCACCGTCCCAGGCGGGAATGCTGCCGTCTTTGCTGGCAGCGCGCTCGCCGCCGAGCGGCATCAGCGTGGTCTTCAGCCTGGCGGCCTCTTCGGCCGACACGCCGGCCTGGGCCAGCGGCGCGGCAGCGAGACCCGCGATGAGGAGGGAGAGAAAGTGCGTGCTGTGCATGGAAGGCTCCAGGTGATCAGAAGGTGCGTGAAGCGGTGAAGGAGACGTAGCCGCGATCACGCAGCGACTGCGCGAAGCTGAGCTGGCGCGGGCTGGCCGTGCCGGCAGCGAGCGTCTCGGTATAGGTGTGGGCCTTGCCGAAGTAGTCGGTGTAGCTGAGCGCCAGGTTCCAGGCGTTCTGATACTTGCCCTTCAACCCGATGCTGTAGTCGCCCGCAGCAGAGGCGCCACCGGCGAAGTTGGAGATTGCCGACGAACGGCCCGCGAAGTTCCAGCCCAAACCGATCGGCACCGAGAGGTCCAGCCCCGGCAGCACCTGGAAGTACTGCGGCTCGAACAGCACGCGCAACGCCCAGGCATCCTTGGTGGTGTTCGTGTCCAGGCCGCCGATGTGCTGGCTGCTGCCGTCTGCCGCGGCGAAGATGTCCTTGGTGATCGCCAGGCGCCTGTTGTAGGCCAGCTCGGCGACCACCGCACCGCCGCCCCACAGCGGGCTCGACTGCAGCACGTAGATGCCCGAGAGCTGCAAATGTGCGGTGCGGCCTACTGCGTAGCACGGGTCGGCGCTCGAGTCGTTGCCGCAGGTGAGCACCGGGCCGACGCCGAGCACGGCCGGATCGCTGGTGAGCGGCGCGTTCCAGCGCACGGACCCTTCCAACGCCCAGTTGAGCTGGCCGAGCGACGAGCTGATGCCGGCGCCCATGGTGCGGATTTTCTTGGCGTAGGCCAGATGCACGTCGCCGCTCATGAAATCGAACACCAGCGCCGAAGGTGTCTTGTCGTGGTACTGCGCGGCATAGAAACCGAGCTCGTAGTCGCCGCCACTCGGGCTCCAGCGCAGCTGAACGCCGCCTTGCCCGCCGTTGCCCGGCCTCAGGTCCTTGTCCTGCGCGTAGGGCAGCAGGATCGGGTTGCCAGCGGCGTCGCTGCCGAAGTTGACGATGCCCGTGCCGGGCAGGTAGTCCTGGTTCGAGAAGTAGCTGCCGACACCGGGCAGGCGGCTCGGCCGCCACTTGGCCTGGATGTACGCACCGAGCGAGACGCCCTCGGTCAGCTGCAGCGAGCCGGAGACCTGCTCCACTGGAAGCAGCACCTCCTTGAATTGCCAGGCCGGCACCGAAAGGATCTTGGCAATGTCCACCGGGCCCTGTGCATTGGCAATGCCGTTCTGGCCGAAGAAGACGCTCTCGCCCCACTGCAGCGTGTGCTTGCCGACGCGCAGCGTGCCGGTCATGCCGCCAATCTCGCCCTTGAAGTAGGCGAAGGCATCGAGCAGTTCGCTGCCCTCTCCGTGCTGGCGGCGCGTGGCGGCCAAGAACTCGTTGGGCTGCTGGTTCGTCGCGTTGTTGGAGGTGGAGATCACCGGGCCAAGCGGCACACCGGCCGCGTACAGCGGCGTGCCCGCGTAACGGTTGTTGCGCAGGTAGATCGCGTCACGCCAGGTCGTGCCGCTGAGACGGCCGCCGAAGCTCGGGCCGGTGACGTCCAGTTCGGCCAGCAGGTCGAAGCGGCTGGAGATCAGACCCTTGGTGAAGTTGTGGTCGCCGTCGTCTTCGTTGGCGATGCCGGGATCGGCTGCCACGTCGAAGCGCGTCAGGGCGTCCGAGGGATTCTTCAGTCGGTAGGCGCTGCTGTACTTCGGCGTCAGGTCGAGCCGGACCTTGTAGTCCGGCACGGGCGAGTCGATGTCCAAGGCATGCGCAGTCGGCAGCAGGGCGAGCGACGCTGCCACGGCAAGCAGGGTTGAACGATGGATCACGGTGTCTCCTCCGGAGGGTGTTGGTGTCGCCGATGTCCGGGCTGGACGGCATGAAGCCATCTGTGCCCTAAACCTGTTTTAGGCGCAGTCTATTATTTTGTGCATAAACAGGAAGGCGGGTTTTCCCCTGCGATGGCGAGCGCGGCCGCCGAAGCAGTGGTGGCTTGGAAAAAAAGAGGGCGCACGTGCGCGCACGCCCCGAGCCTCCCGGCTCGGGGTGTGGATGCGCTATCAGAAAAGGCGCGTGCAGCGCCTTGTGGGGTCAGTCAGCGTGTGCGAACGCGGCCTCGGCGTTGCGCAGCGTGCCGCCGATGTGATCGGCCAGCAGTGCGCAGGCCGTCGCGCTGTCACGCCGCAGCGTGGCGTCCATCAGCTTCTTGTGCTCGTTCGACTTGCGACGCGCGGCCTTCCGGTGGCGCGCGGAGAACCGGCGGTAGCGCTCGGCCTGGTCGAACAGGCTGGCGCTCCACGCCAGTTGCCGCTGCGAAGGACATGCCGCCAGCAGCGCGGCATGGAAGTCGCGGTGCAGCGCGCTCCATTCCGCGTCGAGGATGACCGGCCCGTCGGGCAGGCGCGATTCCACCTTCTCGAGACGGTAGAAGGCCGCGACGATGGCCGCTTCCCAGGCATCGTCGCCATGTTCGATCGCCTCCTGCAGGGCCTGCACATCGAGCATCAGCCGCATGCGGGTGATGTCGCGCAGATCCTCGGGCGACAGCGCGGCGACGCGGAACCCGCGCCGCTCATCGGCGCGCACAAGACCTTCCTGCGAGAGCCGGCTGAGCGCTTCTCGCAACGGGCTGCTCGAATAGCCGTAGGCCGCCTGCAGCTCCTCGATCTTCAACTTGTCACCGGCTGCAAAGGCGCCCGTGAGCACGTCCTGGCGCAAGCGTTGGAAGGCCTGGTCGACGAGCGGGGGGGTGTATTCCGACATGAGCATCCTTTCCTGCGCAGGAGGCATTCTATGCACAGAACTCCGTCCGGAGAAGGGGCTGCTAGCGCCGTTGCGCGCCGGTGAGAACGAACAGCATCTTGGCCGGCTTGTCGCTGCGGTTGCGCCACGCGTGTCGCGTGCCATGCTGCACCACCACGTCGTGCGGGTGCAAGGCCACCTCCTGCCCGTCATCGAACTCGAGCACGATCTCGCCTTCGAGCACGACGTCGTAGTCGATGCTGTCGGTGGTGTGCATGCCGGGGTGCTCGATCTCGAAGCGCTCCGCCAGGCCAGGTGCGTTGCGTGCGAATTCCGCGCCGAACGCGGCGGGGTCGAAGTCGGAGCGCATCATCACCGCGTCGGGCGGGAAGGTCACGAACATCAGCCGCGTCTCGCCCGGGCCGGGCACGAACGAAGCGTGTGGCGAGTCATCCTTCGGTGCACCGCGCCCGACCATCGCGTCGGCAGGCGTGGCCCAGATGAGCGCCGATGCGAATCCCGCCACTGTCTTGTACTCGGCGGCGCGCGGGGCCGGCCCGTCGCTCACGACGCCGGAACGACCCTCCGGCCCGATGCCGGCAACAACTCTTCTGACCTTCATGGAGACCTCCGCTATCAGGGGTTGATGACAAAGTTGCTGAAGCCGCCATTGCGCTGGGCAATGCCCGAAATCGCTTCGTTGACCTGGTCCAGCGGCGTGCGGACGTGCTCGAAGACCGAAAGGTCGAGCGTGCCCGCCTCGGCCATGTCGGCCATGTCCTGGCCCTCTGCGGCGGTGAACCAGGCCGAGCCTTCGATGCTCTGCTGCTCGTCCATCATCGTATGCAGGTCCATGCCGACCATGCCCATGATCGCGCCGATGTTGTAGGCCTTGCCGCCGCGCTTGAGCGCGCGCACGCCCTGCTGCAGTGTCTCGTGCTGTGCACCCGGCCCCAATGCGTCGATGAAGACGTCGACGCCCAGGCCGTTCGTCTTGCTCTTGGCCCAGGCATCCAGCGGCTCCTGGTCGGTGATCGAGAACACCTCGATGCGGTCGGGCGCCAGTGCCTTGACGCGCTCGAGCAGCTTCTTGTCGCGCCCGGTGCCGAGGATCTTGGTCACGCCCATGGCCAGGCCGAACAGCGCGCCCCCGATGCCCAGCGTGCCGCTGATGCCGTTGACCAGCATGCTCTTGCCCGGCCCCATGCCGCCCTTGCGCATGGCCGAGTACATCGTGCCCAGGTAGCCGAAGCGCGCGGCCTGGTCGAAGCTCACGTTCTTCGGCAGCTTCACCAGCGCGTACTGCGGCGCCACCATGTACTCGGAGAGGCCGCCGCCGGGGTAGTTCTTGTACAGCTTCAGCGAATTCTGCGAGAAGCCGAAGTAGCCGCTGAACGCGTAGTGCGTGCAGTTGATCAGATCGCCAGAGCGACAGGCGCGGCAACCGCCGCAGTACAGCCCGGGGTTCACGTAGACGCGGTCGCCCGGCTCCCAGGCGTGCACGTGCGAGCCGACCTTGACGACCTCGCCGGCCGGGTCGAGCCCGAACACCGCGGGCAGCGGCGGCAGCGGCAACTCCGGAAACCAGGTGGTCCAGTTCGCGAGGATGTTGCCCAGGTTGGGCACGATCCCGCAGGACTGTACCCGCACCAGCACGTCGTTCTGCCCCGGCTCCGGAATGGGCAGTTGCTCGATCTTCATGGTTTCGCCGACCTTGTGCAGGCGGGCAGCTTTCATCATGGCCATCGCGGTCTCCTATAAATGCACATACAGATGTTTTGTGCATACTTTAGTGAAGCAGACCATTGCCAACATCGGGTCAAACCCGGGTGTCAAAGCGTTCAAAAGTGCGTCGTCGCGCCGGTCGGCTGTTCAGTCATGAATCGATTCCCGAGCCATTGACCGACCTTGACGCGATGGACGTCGTTCCGACGCGCAAGTATCGCGGCCGAGCTTCCGGCTGACCGAGTCAACGTCGCGGTGGTGATGAAGCGGGTTCTGTCGGATCGCGAGCTCGAGGTGCTCAAGCGCGTAGCCGAAGGCAAGAGCAACAAGCACGTGGCAGTGGCTATGAACAGATCACATTGGGGCCCGGCACCTCCGCATACGCAGCAGCGACCGCGGTAGCTCGCCGCCGCAAGACGTTCGCTTGGTTCAGTTGCCCCTTATCGGTGATCTCGCCCTGGTCGAACGATGGCGGTTCGACCTGCAGGAGCGCCCGACGAGCGAACGTCGAGCTGCCCCCGCCCACGTCCGCGGCGAGGGCCAATCCCGCCTTCACAGCGGCGACGATTTCGGGACGTCCGATGACGTCCGCACGGTCCACGTTCGCGTCGCACCGCGCCAGCCGACGACAGGCGTCCCAGTTCGGAAAGATCAAGACGACCAGCGCTATAGCTCAATGTCGACCATGCGCCCGAGCGGTCTCTCTTGGCGATGAAGCAGCGAGCAGGGTCACGGTCGGCCCAGTGGTCGAGGCAGTCGACCATCGTCGTCGACACCGACGCCAGGCCAACGGCGTTCGACAGGACGATGCTGCCGTCATCGCGCTCGATGAAGCGGGCGTTACGCGTCGTGAAATTCATCGCACCCCGTACCTGCGTGCGAAACGAAGGGCCAGCAGGCTCACGGCGGCACCGAAGAGAACGTAGTAGGCCGGCGCGATCTTGCTGCCGGAAGCGCCGATCAGCCACGCGCTGATGAACGGTGCGAAGCCGCCGAAGATGGCCACGCCGCAGCTGTAGCTGATCGACAGGCCCGTGCCGCGGGTCCGGGACTGAAAGAGGTCTGACATGGCGGCGGAGATCGGGCCCCAGTACGCCGTGGCCACCAGGCCCAGCGCGAGCTGGACCAGCACCAGCGACGACGCGGAAGGGTTCTGCACCAGGAACGCGAAAGCAGGGACCACCAGCACCAGCTGGATCACGGCCGCCGCCGCCATGATCCGGACCCGGCCCAGGCGATCCGACAGGGCACCGAAGTACGGCACGAGCGCGAACTGAACGACACCGAGCACGACGGTGCCGACGAACGCTGTCGAGGCCGGCAAGCCGAGCTGCTTGACCGCGAAGGTCGGCATGAAGAGCCCGGTGTAGGCGAGGATCGTCGCCAGCACGATCAGCCCGAGCGCGGTCAGCACGCGACCGCCCTCGTCGAACAGCGCTGTCCGCACCGGCATCTTCACGGGCGCCGAGCGAACGAACTCGGCGCTCTCTTCGAGGTTGCGCCGGATGTACAGGCCCACCGGACCGATCAGGAGCCCGAACACGAACGGGATGCGCCAGCCCCACGCCATCAATTGCTCGGGCGTCAGAAAGTAGTTGATGCCGAAGCCGAAGCCCGCCGCCAGCAGCGTCGTCAGGCCCTGGCTCGCGAACTGCCAGCTTGCGAAGTAGCCGCGGCGGCGCGCGTCCTGTTCGGCCAGCAATGCGGTCGCGCTGCCGAACTCGCCGCCGGCCGCGAAGCCCTGGATCAGGCGTGCGGCGATGACGATCATCGGTGCCGCGATGCCGATCTGCGCATAGGTGGGTGCCGTGGCGATCATCAGCGTGCCGATCAGCATCATCGCGATCGACAGTGTCAGCGCCTTCTTGCGGCCGGCACGATCGGCATACGCGCCGAGCGCGAAGGCACCGATCGGGCGCATCACGAAGGTGACGCCGAACGTGCCGAGCGTGATCAGCAACGACACGGTCTCGTTGCCGGCGGGAAAGAACAACTTGGAGATCGTCGCGGCGAGGAAGCCGTAGATCACGATGTCGAACCACTCCAGCGCGTTGCCGATCGAGATCGCGACGATGGCGCTGGCGGGGTGTCGCCGTTCGGAGACGATGGGCGCTGCAATGGCGGTCATGGGTTGGGCTCCGGTGGGGTGGATCGATCCGCGCGTGCCACGCGCGACAGGTAGTTCCGCAACAGGGTCGAGATGTCGTTGCGATAGGCGTTGTGCGACAGGCTGCCGCAGAACGTGATCGAGCCGACCGAGAACACCGATCCGCCGGAGGGCGTGTCGAAGTAGATCATCTCGGCTCGGATCAGCGACTCCGGCGGCTCCCGGTCGCGCGTCATCGTGTGCGACAGCAGCGCGTCGAGCGCCGGGCCGAACGCACTGCCGTGTCCTTCGGACCGCGCGAGCAACGTGTGCTGGCGCGGCGAACCATCGGCGAAACAGAGCGAGTCCAGCTCGAACCCGGCCGCCCCGCCGCCCGACAGGCCGTAGTCGCCGATGCAACCCGCCACGCCTTCGAGGAGCCAACCGCCCGGGTGACGGCGCGCCGCATCGTTGACGCGAAAGTGCGAGCCCTCGAAGTTGCCCTGCGATGAGAAGCCGATGCCCACGAGTTGCTGGGGCGGACGGCCGCTGCTGCGCCACAGGCCTGCGAGCTGTCCGTCGAAAGCATGGAACTCCTCGCCTGCGGGCGCCGCCCAGGCGCGTGTGCCGCTGCCGGCACGCCGCATCTCGATCGCACCCGGCACCTGGTCCGACACGGCGACGCGCCAGTAGAAGCCGTTGCCGCCCAGATAGGCCAGATGGCCACCGCCATCCACGTAGCCGGCGAAGGCGTCGAGCGTGCGTTGCGTGTGGTACTCAGGGTGCGTGCCCGTCAGCGCGCAGGCATACGGCGCGAGGATCGTGCTGCCGTGGCGCTCGAGCTCGTCGTCGGTGACGATGTCGAACTCGAAGCCCTCGTGCTCCAGCCAGTCGAGCAGGTGCGAGTCGGCGATGTAGTGCCGACAGCCGGAGCCGCGCGGATCGTCGAAGGTCAGAAAGCCGGGCCGGAAGGTGAGCATCGGCCGCCAGCGCGACGCGAACGAGACGCCGCTGCCGTCGCCGTGCAGGTTGTAGGTCGACAAGCCGAACTCGGGATGCTCGTGGGGTTGTGCGGGTAGGCATTCCACTCGGCCACACGCCGGCGCAGCGCGGCATCGAAGTTGCCGCGCGCGTAGTTCGCATACGCCTGGTAGGTGTAGGTCGGCGCGACGAACACGATGCGTGCCTTGGGCCGGCCCGGCGGGGCGCTGACGTAGAAAGGCAGCCAGTCGTGCTCTCCGTCGACCGAGACCTGCATGGCGTAGGCGCCGCTGCCGAGTTGTTCGGGCACCGTGAAGCTGAAGTCGCTCGCCCAGCCGGCGTCGTGCAGGTCGTCGTCGTGAAAGTGGATCGCGGCGTACTGCGACGGTTCGGCACGCCAGCACACCTCGCGACCGTTCCAGCGGCTCGATCGGACCGCGCGCGTCGGCAGGTTCACGAGGCGGCCGTGCAAGCCGTGCGGGCCGCTGTCGAAGATGTCCAGCGTGTCGATGCCGCGCGCGAAATCCCAGGCCGCGAAGCTGCTGGCAGCGGCCTCGATGAAGGGGCGTTCGATCTTGCCGTTGAAGTGCTGCGTCGGTCCGTCCAGGTCGACGCTGCCGATCAGAATGTCGGCGTGTTCACCGGCAATCACGGCCGGCTCGTGCAACGCGATCGACTGGCTTGCACCGGCGCTGGTGCCGACGCTCAGCGTGCTGCCGTCGATCGCCAGCCACACGTCTTGCCAGCGCGGTTCGATCGCGACGTTGCAACGCACGCGGGTGGTTCCGACAATGCCAGTGACGCCGTCGGCATCGACCAGCAACTGAAACCCCCGGTGTGTGGTGTCATCCCACTGGGACAGCACGCACTGCGGACCGCGCGCGGGGGCTGTTGGCAAGATGGTGGCACCTGCCTTGAATCCTCCGCGCAATGCAGGGCAGGGCGCCTTGGGCACACGCGCGTACGAGCCGCGCCGCAACGGCTTCTCGACCGAAGCGAACTCGCCCGCGAACACCTGGGTCAGGTCCTCGAGCTTCATGCCGGGGCCGGCCGGGTTCGGGTCGGCGCGAACCACACGCACGAGGCGAGCCGTGAACGGGCGCTCGGAACGGCTCGAGACCTTGAACTCGATCGTCTCGCCGGGCATGGCCGACAGCCGGTCGCTGTAGCCGCAAATCGTGATCGTCATCGCAGTCCGTCAGAAGTGCGCGAGCCCGTTGCGCTCCATCTCGGCCTGCAGATCGGAGAGCGAACGCTCGAGCAGGACGAGCAGCTCGCCGAGCTCGCCTTCGCGGATCGTCAGCGGCGGCGTGATCATCTGGAAATCGCCGAACGCCCCTCCATTGGCGCGCCGGTTGTACAGCGCGATGCCGTGGTTCAGGCCGTGCACGCTGAGCTTGGCCGGTGCGTTGAAGGCCGCGGGCAGCTGCCGCTTCGTCGCCTTGTCGGCCACGATCTCGATCGCGGTCAAGAGTCCCTTGCCGCGCACGTCGCCGACGATCGGTGAGCGTTCTGCAATATCGCGCAGGCCTCGCATCAGAAGTTCGCCCATGGTGGCCGCGCGTTCGATCAGCCGCTGCGAGACCACTTCATCGACCACCGCATTGGCGACCGCGCACGACAGCGGGTTCGTGAAGTAGGTGTGGCCGTGCACGAAGCCGCCGCTTCCCGCCACGGCATCGACGATGTGGTCGGGGACGAGCAGGGCGCCCAGCGGGGTGTAGCCGGCAGCCAGTCCCTTGGCCAGGGTCACGAGATCGGGTCGAGCGCCGGACCAATGGTGCGCGGCGAGGAAGGCGCCGGTGCGCCCAGCGCCGGACATGATCTCGTCGTAGATCAACAGCACGCCGTGTCGGTCGCAGATCTCGCGCACGCGCCGGAAGTAAGCCGGCGTCGACACCGTCGCGCCGGCCGACAGCCCGCCGATCGGTTCCATGATGAACGCCAGCACCGTCTGCGGGCCTTCGCGCTGGATCGTCGTTTCGAGCGCGTCGGCGCAGGCCATCGCGTGCGACTCCACCGTCTGGCCCTCGGGCAGGCGGTAGCTCATCGGTGCGGGCACTTGGGGCATCGTGCGCAGCATCGGGCCGTACAGCGCCAGCGTGCCGGCGTCGCCGGTCACGGCGAGCGCACCCAGCGTCGAGCCGTGGTAGCTGGGGTCGCGCGAGATCACCTTGAAGCGGCTGCCCTGGCCCGTGACGACCGCGTACTGGCGCGCCAGCTTCAGGGCCGACTCGTTCGCCTCGGAGCCGCCGGAAACGAAGAAGGCGCGATCGAAGCCGTCGCCCGCAAGCGCGCAGACACGATCGGCAAGCAGGATGCTGTCGTCGCTCTCGAAGAAGCGCGGGTACGCGAAGGTGACCTTGTTCGCCTGCGCCGCCATCGCTGCCAGCACGCGCGGATTGGCGTGGCCGATGTTGGTCACCACCGCGCCGGACGTGGCGTCGAGGTAGCGACGGCCATCGGTGTCCCAGAGGAACACACCCTCGGCGCGCGCGACCCGCGGCGGCCGTGGCGTGCCCTTGGGGGCATAGAAACCGAGCACCGATCCACCCTTGGGCGTGTCGCCAACGGTGCGTGCTGGAGCGCCAGCGCTTTGACTCATGACCTGCCTCGTTGCCTGGATCGATTGGAAGATACGCAGGGATCGGCGATCTGACTAGACGTATGGACCGATGAAGTGCTATACGTGCGACGCATGAAGCGCGCACACGACCGGCTCGATCTGCTCGGAACCTTTGTGAGGATCGGCGAGAGCGGATCGCTTAGCAAAGCGGCGCGCGTCCTCGGCACGACGCAGCCCACGGTGAGTCGCCGACTGCTCGAGCTGGAGCGCCTGCTGGGGTGCAAGCTGGCGACGCGCAGCACCGCCAGCTTCTCGTTGACAGATGAGGGCCGCTCGCTGCTGATCGAGGCGCACGACCTGATCGATCGCTGGTCCGGTTTGTCCGACCGGCTCTCAGGCGCGCAGAGTCGCCCGGAAGGGACCTTGCGCGTGATCGGTCCGTCGGGATGGGGAGCCGGCTTTCTGACCGATGCCATCACGGACCTGCGAGCAGCCCACCCGGCGTTGCGCATCGAAGTGACGCTGACCGATCGGGTGGTCGACCTCGCTGCTTCAGGTGCCGAGTGCTGGGTCTGCGTGGGACCCGTGCCCGATCCTGGTCTCGTGAGCCGCAAGCTCGGCACGATGGAGCGGGTGCTGATCGCCGCTCCGTCGCTGCTCAAGCGGACAGGGCCGGTCACCGTGAAGAACCTGCCCACGGTTCCCTTCGTCGGCCTGGCGCGTTACGTGATCGGTACGGTCCGCCTGTTCGACAAGGCGGGTCGCGGGCGCAGCGTCGAGCTCGACACGCCGATCCGGATGGACAGCTTGTTGGCGACCTATCGTGCCGTGCTGAATGGCGCCGGTGTCGGCGCGGCCTCGCCGTGGCTGTGCCATGCAGACATCCAGGCTGGCCGGTTGAAGCGCGTGCTGCCGAACTGGTCGCTCGAGCCGATCGACGTGCACATCGCGCTGCCGCCCGGGGTCTATCGGCCAGCGCGGGTCAGCGCATTCATCGAGGCGCTGCGCCGGCGCATGGGAACGATCCCTGGGTTTCGGCCCGAAGGATAGGCAGCCTGCTACGGACATACCCTGGATTGTCCGATCAAGGACATTCAAGTGCAGTGTCCCTGCTCACGATGCCGTTGCGATTCCGGAATTCCGGGCGCGTACACCTCCGTTCAGGGCAAGGGCAAAGGCATCCAATGAGCACACCTTTCACAAAGTTCCAATGGACGGCGGCGGGAGCGACGTTCGGCCTCGTGGCGGCAATCTCCGGCTGCGGCGGCGGCGACTCCGCGCCACCAGCACCTCCCGCTGCGCAGGCTTCCGCCGAGAGCCGATGCGCCGCCTTCCTCGGCCGATCATTCGAAGGCGCGACCGTGACGCGGGCGACCTTGGTGCCGTCCACCACCGCAACACCCGAGTACTGCATCGTGCGCGGTGAGATGCCGCAAGACCTTGATTTCGATGTGCGCATGCCAACCGACTGGAACCATCGCACCGTCTTCAGAGGCGGCGGCGGTTTCGACGGCTACCTGGATCTCGGCTACATCAGTGATCCGATCACGAGCCCGATAGGAAGCCCCGATCTGGCAACCCGTGGCTACGCCACCATCGCGACCAATCATGGGCACAGCATGGCTCTGTCGGATGGCTCGTTCGCACTCGACACGGAGATGCTCGCCGAATACGCCTATCTGGCCGTACCGCGGGTGCTTGCTCCCGCAAAGGCCATTCTGCGAGAGCGCTATGGCGAGTCTTTCCCCACCGCGAAATTGGTCTTCGAGGGATGCTCCGGCGGTGGACGCCAGGGCCTGATTCAGGCACAGCGATTTCCTGACCTGTTCGACGGCGTGATCTCGCGCGCACCGGCCAACGCATTCAATCCACAGTTCCTCTGGTATCAGAAGATTGGAAAGCAACTCGCAAAGCCAGGCGCCGCGCTCAGCCCGGCCAAGATCAAGACCATTGGCGACGCCGTCTACGCCAAGTGCGACGGGCTCGACGGATTGAACGACAAGATCATCAGCCGCCCCGATGCGTGCCACTTCGATCCCGTCGAGCTCGCATGCAGCGGCGCAGAGACAGATTCCTGCTTGACCCCTGCGCAAGTCGAGTCGGCACGCGCCTTCTATGAACCCACCAACATCGCCAACGGACGCTATGCCTGGCCCGGCTTTCCCGCTGGCGGCGAGAGTCCGGCCAACTGGCTGTCGCTGGGTTCTCTGGGGGACGGCTACATCAAATACATGGTTGCCCAGAACGGCTCGATCGATCCGCTCCAACTGGATCCGACGCAGTACGTCTCTCGGATCGACCAGCTCGTTTCGATGATCGATGCCGTGAACCCCGACCTGAGCCGCTTCAACGCGCACGGTGGCAAGCTGATCCTCTGGACCGGGCAGACCGACTGGAAGATCACGCCGAACAATGCGACGAACTACTACCAGAGCGTCGTGCAAGCGAATGGTGGCCAGGCCGCTGCCGACGAGTTCGTCGAGTACTACACCGCACCTGGGGTGAATCACTGCGAAGGGGGCACAGGGGCGGACAAGGTCGATCTGGCCGGGCCGATGTTCGAGTGGCTCGAGAAAGGCACCAAGCCCTCGACTTCCACGATCGTTGCAACGCAGCGCACCGTTGCTGCTGGAGCCACGCCGGCCAGCCGACCACTGTGCAAGTACCCGCAGTACCCGAAGTACGTCAGCGGGGATGCGAACCTCGCATCGAGCTTTGTCTGCACGACACCCTGAGACTCTCGAGTTGTCATTTGTCGTCGCGACGACAGCGTCGATGCAGCGCGCTTGTTAGTCTGAGCCGTTGCAGATCGCTGCGCACAACGACGAGGAGACAACATGACCTGGGACATCGAAGTGACCGACGGATGCGCCGTTGTGCGCATGAACACCAACAAGGTCAACGTTCAGAACGAAGGATTCTTCGCTGACCTGCATGGAGCGTTCGACCGGCTCGAACGCGAGTTCAGCGAGCTGCCGGTGGTGCTGACCGGGCAGGGCGACGTGTTCTCGGCTGGCATCGACTTCCAGTACAGCTTCGAGATCTTCGGCAGCGGCAGCCTCGACACCATCCGTAAGTGGTACCGGGCCTATCGCGAGACGAACCTCCGCATCTTCAAGTACCCGCGCCCGACGGTCGCTGCCGTCAACGGTCACGCCATCGCGGGCGGGTTGATCACCGCGCTGGACTGCGACTTCCGCATCGCCGCCCGCAAGCCAGCCAAGTTCGGGCTCAACGAGGTGCCCATCGGCATCCCGATGCCGGCGGTCTACGTCGAGATCATCAAGTACGCGCTGGGCGACCAGGTGGGTGCGCTCGCCACGCTGCGCGGCAAGCTCTACGAGCTGGAGGAGGCCACCCGGCTGGGCTTCTTCCACGAGGTCGTGGAGCCCGAGCGGCTGCTCTCGACAGCCATCGAGTACGCGCGTTGCATCACGCCCGACTGCAACACGGCCTACGCCATGTCCAAGAAAGCGCTGCAGGACGCCGTGCTGCGACAGATCGACGAGCGCACGGTCGCGCTCGATGCTTCGCTTCCGCAAGGCATGAGCGACTCGGGCAACCGGCGCGCGCAGGATCGACGCCGGCAAGAGATCATGAAGAAGCGCTGAAGGACGCTCGTGATCGATCTCTACAGCTGGCCCGCACCCAATGGGCACAAGGTGCAGATCCTGGTCGAGGAGCTGGGCATCCCGTACCGGCTCATCCCGATCGACATCACGCGCGGCGCGCAGCACGAGGCCAGCTACCGAGCCATCAACCCCAACGGGAAGATCCCGGCCATCGTCGACCACGCGCCGTCGGACGGTGGCGCACTGTTCACGGTGTTCGAGAGCGGTGCCGTCCTGCTCTACCTGGCGGAGAAGGAGAGGCGCTTCCTGCCTACGGAGCTTCGTGCGCGCAGCGAGCTGCTGCAGTGGCTCTTCTGGCAGGTCGGCGGCCTCGGCCCGATGATGGGCCAGGCGCAGCACTTCTTTCGCTACGCACCAGAGGCGGTCCCTTACGGCATCACTCGATACCAGAACGAAACGAGACGACTGCTGCACGTCATGGAGGAGCGGCTCGACGGCCGCGATCACCTCTGCGGCGACTACTCGATTGCCGACATGGCCTGCTTCCCGTGGATACGCATCCACAAGTACACCGGCGTGGCACTGGACGAGTTCCCGCGCGTGCAGGCCTGGTACGGCCGCGTGCGCGCCCGCCCCGCGGTCGGGCGGGCCATGGATCTGCTGCGCGACCGCTGGGTCGACGTCAGCACCTCGGACGAGGCCAAGCGCAATCTGTTCCCGACGAGGTGAGTCCGCATGACAGAGCCGAACGACACGGTGGTCGACGCGTTCATCGACCTGCGCAGCCCCTACTCGTACCTTGCCTTGAAGCCAGCCCGTGCGCTGGCGCAGCGCGCCGGGATCACCTTCGATTGGTGGCCCTACATCACTGACTTCCAGTCCGCCTATGGAGGCGAGGTCGAGCAGCGCTCGAGCCGTGACGTGGCCAAGCTGAAATACCTGTACATGGACTGCCGCCGCCTGGCCAAGCTGCAAGGTCTCACGATCCAGGCCACGATCAAGCTCTGGGATGCCACGCTGGCCAGTCGGGCGATGCTATTCGCCAAGGCGAGGGGACGGTTGTGGGACTTCTGCGATCCGCTGCTCGCGGCCTTTTGGCGGCGCGAGTTCGACGTCGAGTCCTCGGCGGCGGTCGAAGGCGCGCTGGCGCAGGCTGGCCTGTCCGTCGCCGACTGGCGTGGGTATCTGTCAGACCATGCCCAGCAGGACTTGGCGTCCGCGTCGAAGCGCGCCGAGCAACTCGGCGTATTCGGCGCACCTACGTTCGTGTACCGAGACGAGCTGTTCTGGGGCGGTGACCGCCTGGGTCTTCTGGAAGCCGCGCTCAACCCTCTGCAATGACGTAGCTGCGCAGGCCCGGAACGTCGACGATCAGCGCGCTCTTCTGCGACTCGCTGCGCACGAGCCCTTGCCGCTTGAACTCGCTGATCGCCACGTTGACCCGTTGGCGGGACAGTCCGCAGATCAGCGCCAGCTCATGCTGCGGGATCGATATCTCCTGGCTGCCTTCGGCCTTGCGGTCGGCCAGCATCAGAAGCGCCCTGGCCAATCGCATCTCGGGCGCTCGCAGACGGGATGCCTCGAGCATGCCCACGAACACGCCCATGCGTTCGTTCATGATCTCGCACAGGAAGTGGTTGAACTCGATGGACGTCTGACGCAGGGCTTCGAAGGTGTCCGCCGGAATCAGGCACAGATGTGAAGAGGTGAGGGCGCGCAGGTCGTACCGCCGCCTCTCCCTTTTGAGCAGTGAACCATCGCCTCCCCACTCGCCCTCGCGCATGCAGTACAAGGTCGTCTCTGCACCGTCGGAGCCGACGACATACATCTGCAGGAAGCCGCGTATGAGTCCGTACCAGTGCGCGCTCGGCTCACCCGAGCGGGCGATGTAGTCGCCAGGGCTGGCCGTTCGCTCGCAGACCGTGTTCAGGACGAGCGAGCGCAACTCGCCCGACAGCGCGCGATACCAGGGCTGCCTCTCCAGGAAGGCGCGCAGGCCGGGCGACGGCTCTGGTTTGGAGACTGCCGTGCTCATGGCCCGTCACGGTTCATCAGGCGGATGCCTTGCGCGAGTACGTTCGCAGCCCTTGCAGATCCAGGACCTCGATCGCACCGTAGGTCACGCGCACGAGCCCCGCGGCGTCGAGGTCATGCAAGGCGCGATTGACGTTCTGCCGTGAGATGCCGCTCAGCCGGCCGATCTCTTCCTGCGAGAACGCAAGCTGCGCCTGAGTCCCCGGATACAGCTGCGGATTGAACAGTTCGGAAAGGCAGTACGCGACGCGACCGGTGACATCCTGAAAGCGAAACGACTCGATGAGTGCGACGTAGTGCCCGAGGCGGGCATTGAGCTGGTCGATGACCCAGCGACTGAACGGCCGGCTTTCGTCGATCAGCCACATGAACGTGGCGCGCGGCAGGAACGCGACGGTGCTGTCGCGAATGGCCACGACCGCATAAGGACGCGCCTCACCTTTCAGGACGGCGCCCTCGCCGAACCATGCGCCCGCGGGCACACCCGCGAAGGTGGTGCTCTTGCCGTCGGCGGAAACGGTGTCGACCTTCAGCATGCCGTCGATCACCCCGAGCCAGTGGAGCGACGGCGATCCACGCGCGCAAACGGTCGCGCCTGCCTTGTAGCTGCGGGTGAAGGCGTCTCGATCGACACGCTCGATCTGCTCGTTGCTCAGCCCCGCCCGCCAGGCGGAGATCGCGATGAATCGGGCCAGATCGGCTTGGACTGTCATGTACGCAACATTCTTCGGACGGCACGGCACCTAGCATTCTCGGACGGTTGCCACGACGCACAACCCTGGCTTGCCCTGGGCGTCACGCCGGGACCTGTGTCAGATCCTCCGCACCCTGAAGAGCACGACATGAATCGCTTCGCGCCGCCCCCGCCGATACCGCCCGTTTCCTTGCGCGACGCCGTCGACTGGGCGATCGTGACCCGCCGCAGCATCCGAGCCTTCCTGCAGACACCGGTACCGCGCGAAGACATCGATGCGATCCTCGCTGTGGCGAGTGCCGCCGCATCCGGGGTCAACACCCAGCCGTGGCGAGTTCATGTGGTCACGGGCGAATCGAAGCGGCGCCTGAGCGCGGCCATTGCCTGCATCAACGACGATCCCGGACTGGCGGAGCGCCTCGACGAGCCCTACGACTACTACCCCAGGGAGTGGGCATCCCCGTTCGTCGAACGCCGTCGCAAGGTCGGCTGGGACTTGTACGGCCTGCTCGGCATCGCCAAGGGCGACAAGGAACGCATGCACGCCCAGCATGGCCGCAACTACGCGTTCTTCGATGCACCCGTCGGCCTCTTTTTTACCGTCGACCGTGTCATGCAGACCGGGAGCTTCCTGGACTACGGCATGTTCCTGCAGGGCCTGATGGTCGCGGCGAGGGGGCGTGGCCTCGACACCTGTCCCCAGGTTGCGTTCACGAAGTTTCACCGCGTCATTGCTGCGCAGCTCGGCATCCCCGACCGCGAGTTGCTCGTGTGTGGAATGAGCCTCGGGTATGCCGACCCGAGCCGGATCGAGAACTCACTGGCGACCGAACGAGAGCCGGTCGACCGCTTCACAACCTATCACGACGACAGGACGGAGACACCCGAATGACTGCACAGGCCTATGGGCAAGGACTCGACCGAACCTCCGCCAACCATGTTCCTCTCAGCCCGTTGCGCTTTCTCGACCGAAGCGCAGCGGTGTACCCCGATCGCGTTGCAGTGATCCACGGGGGGCTGCGCCAGACGTGGGCGCAGACGCGCGAGCGCTGCTACCGGTTGGCCTCGGCTCTCGCCGGCCGCGGCATCCGCCGCGGTGACACGGTCTCGATCATCGCGCCCAACACGCCGGCGATGCTGGAGGCCCACTTCGGCATACCGCTGGCCGGCGCCGTGCTCAATGCCATCAATTGCCGGCTGGACGCGGACGGCGTCGCCTTCATCCTGAAGCATGGAGAGTGCAAGCTGCTGCTCGTGGACCGCGAGTTCGCGCCGCTGGTGGCCCAGGCCATCTCCGGGCTGGAGGCACCTCCGGTGCTGATCGACATCGATGATCCCGAAGCCCCACCGGGAAGTGCCGTCGGCGTCACCGACTACGAGTCGCTGCTCGCGGAAGGTGATCCTTCATTCGAGGGCGTCATGCCGCTCGACGAGTGGGAGGCGATCGCACTGAACTACACGTCGGGGACCACCGGCGACCCGAAAGGCGTCGTGCCCAGCCATCGCGGAACCTACCTGATGAGCCTGCTGCAACTGACCGACTGGGCCATGCCACGCGCGCCGGTCCATCTGTGGACGCTGCCGATGTTCCATGCGAACGGCTGGTGCTTCACCTGGGCGATCACCGCGGCCGCAGGCACGCACGTCTGTCTGCGCAAGGTCACTGCTCGCGGCGTCTTCGATGCGATTGCCGAGCATGGTGCCGACCACTTCTGTGCGGCGCCGACCGTGATGGCCATGCTGGCAAACGCGCCGCCGGAGGATCGCAAGACCTTGTCCCACCCGGTCCGCGTGCTGACCGCCGGATCGCCTCCGCCTGCGGCCATGCTGGAGGAGATCGCCGCGATGGGCTTCGACGTGGACCACGTCTACGGCATCACGGAGGCCTCGGGCACGCCGGTGAGCTGTGCACGACAGCCCGCGTGGGACGCGCTGCCCGCAGGCAAACGTGCGGGACTGCAGGCTCGGCAGGGCGTTCGCGCCGCGGCGCTCGAAGGGTTGATGGTGGCCGACCCTGAGTCGATGCGACCCGTGCCGCACGATGGGGAAACGCCCGGCGAGCTTCTGCTTCGCGGCAACACCGTGATGAAGGGCTATCTGAAGAATCCGGAGTCCACGGGCCGCGCGTTCGCGGGGGGCTGGTTCCACACCGGTGATATTGCCGTTGTCCATCCGGACGGCTACATCCAGATCACCGATCGGTCGAAAGACGTCATCATCTCCGGCGGCGAGAACATCTCGTCGGTGGAAGTCGAGGACGTACTCCATCGCCACCCGCAGGTGCTGCATGCAGCCGTGGTCGCTCAGCCCGACGACAAGTGGGGAGAGGTTCCCTGCGCGTTCATCGAGTTGAAGCCTGGCATGCCGGCAACAACGGAGGCGGAGATCATCGCGTTCTGCCGCGAGCGCCTTGCGCACTTCAAGACACCACGACGTGTGGTGTTCATGAAGGCAATGCCGAAGACCGGCACCGGCAAGATCCAGAAGTTCAAGCTCCGAGAGGCCGCTGGGAGCCGCGAGGCGATCACGCGGCTGGCGCAAGCTCCTACGCATGGGTGAGGCAGAGGGTCGAGGCGTCCGACGCAAGTGATGGACTCCAGCGAACTCGGGGTTTGGTAACTTGTTGATTCGTAAGCGAAGCCTCGGTTTTCCGGACATAGTTGCCTCGGGACCCAAAGAGGCAAGTCGGGCCTGCATCACGCAGGCCTAGCGAAGTCGGGTCTACCTCATCGGACCTGAGCGAAGTCGGGTCTTAGTCTGCAAGGGGTGTGCAGGCGTGCGACCCGCCTCAGAGAGCGGACTTACCTGCGGGGCCCCAGCGCCCACGCATCAAGCACGCTCACATCGTCGATGGCGAGCCGCTCACGGTGTTGGCGCACCACGGACACCGCGCGTGTATGGAGGCGCCGCGCCGACGCCGGCGAAGTCGTTGAGCATGTCTGTGGTGAGCCAGTCGACTAGAGGCCGTACCCAGCTCCTGCGGGCTCAACAGGCGGGGTCAAGACACTTGAACTGCATTGGGCGGGCGGCCACCTTGCGTCACTCTGAGCACGTCTACGTCGACCTGGCCGGTATCCGACCGCTGCGACTCGGGGCGCCTGTCGATGAGCCTGAAACGGTACTCAGACGGGGTGCTACCAGAGCCGTCGGCTGCTCGTAGCTGCACACCCAAGCGCCTGAGCGCCCAACGCAGGTCCTTCAGCTGGCGCGGAGTGCGCACCATCGGGAAGCACAGCCGGCCGAAGCACTGCAGCAGGTGCAATGGCAACTCGGGCCCGAGCGCCCGCATGATCGGACTCTCGAACGGCTCGCGGTAGCTCGTGAGCCAGGTCGCAAGCTCGACGTAGTGCCCGAGATGGGACACCGTCTCCTTGCACCGCAACTCCCAAAGCATGCGCGCGAGACCGAGCGCAGGGTCGCCTAGGTAGCCGCCAGAAATCTCGGCCACGCCATTCCGAGGTCGATAGAAGTCAACGCTCGCGTCGCCGGATGCCATCGCTGGAGTCTCGCAATAGGCACACTTGCCCAGGAACATGCGGGACAAGGGTTGCTGCGAAAGCTTCAGGAGCTTGCTGTGGGAGCGCCCGAAGTCAAACGAACGTCCGCGGCGGCGTTCTCGCGCTAGGGCAAAGAACTGTTCGGCCTGCAGAAGGCCTTTGGCCGCCTCCTCAGCGAAGCCTGAAGGTTCAGGAGGGCGTTCAACGAAAATCATAAGGCGAGCTGATGGGGCCCCAATCGGCGTCCTGTATAGATGCGAGTTGCCTGCATGGATGTCGAGACAGGGTCAGGGTTAACTTCGTAGGCAGTGTAAGACGCTCGAAACTGCGGCCACCCAAGGCCCAACTTGCGTTGCGACTGGCGAGGAGCGCGCATTGACCCCGTCCCTTTCTCATTGCCCCTTCGATTTCTTCTTTCGACATGGACACAGTTTCCCGCGAAGCTCGAAGTCGCAACATGGCGAGAATTCGCAGCAGGGACACGCAACCCGAGCTGTTGGTGAGGTCTGCGGCTCACGCCCTTGGGCTTAGGTTCAGGCTTCACTCGGCGAGTTTGCCTGGACATCCGGACCTAGTCTTTCCCCGCCATCGTGTCGTAGTGCTCGTTCACGGATGCTTCTGGCACCGTCACGCATGCGCTGCGGCCACTACCCCAAAGTCGAATGTTGACTACTGGATGGCGAAGTTCGCCCGCAATGTTGAGCGCGATAAAGAGGTGCGCAGAGAGCTCAAAGGGCAGGGTTGGCAAGTGCTGGAGATTTGGGAGTGTCAGACATGCGACGCTTCAAAGCTCAGCCGTAGGCTGGCTAGGTTCTTTCGACTACGGGGCCGATGAACTGGTCTTTGGCGGACCCAGCCTGCTAGGTTTGCAACCGAGCCGCTTCCAACATCGGCCTTGACTGCCTGGCAGCTGAACGCTTGAAGACCTGGAAAGAGGCGGATTTGGGCGGGGCTGTGGGCTCGCGCCCTGCTATGGCACACCGCTCCTAGACGCATGTTGTTGTGACCGATTCCAATGCGTAGTGCGCAGTAAGCGCGGCGAGAGAATGCGCGCCGAACGAGGAGGCATCACCCTTGCCAAGACCACCACGCGCGTGGCTCATTTTGCCAGGAGTGTGCTCAAGCAGAACGGGGAGCCGAGGGAAGGGCAGCACAACACAACGGTGGCGCTGCCAATGCGTCACCGGTGGCTACTTGCCGTTCTTCAACCGCCGGAGGAAGGTCCTGGCGGTGACCAAGACGACGTGCAGGCGAAACGTACTGCGGTCCTCGTCGGAGAGCCCAGGGTGTGAGCCCTCCGTGTGCAGCATTTTGAAGAGACCATTCACGTAGTTCTTGCCATCGTTCGTCCACTCGTTTCGAGCCTTGCACAAGAACCCTTCCTCGGCCAGCCAGGCCCGACGGTTCTCGGAACTACCGGCCGCCGATGCCGCCGCGGGGTCGATATGCGCGGCGATTTGCTCGAAGAGGCTTTCCATGAAGGTTCGGGTCTGGCTGTTGGCCGCGGCCCAGTCTCCCCTCGTATGCGCCTCGATGGCCTGGTCCAGATGGCCAAGCGCGACGTGAAAGCCGAACTGCTTGAGCAGTTGGTGCACCTCGTCATCGGTTGCCGGTAGGTCAATGTCCCCTGGCAGGGCCGCACGCAGCAAAGGCGGCGTGCAGTTGTCGTCGCTCAACTCGACGACAAAACCGTCAAGCGCGAGAGCGCGCACGAACCTTTCTTGTTCCGCGGACGGACTGGAAGAGCTAAACGTCAGGGCAACCGCCTCGCGCACCGCGGCCTCAGCCAAGGTGACGGTGCCGTCAAGTGTCTGCACGACCTGAGCGCCGTGCGCCAGGACCAAGCGCCCGACCTGTGCCGCTTTCTTCGAGACACTCACTGAGCTGTCAGACGGGACGTGTTGCTCCAAGCCTAAGCGCAGCACCAGATGGTCAAATTTCGCCTGCGAGAGGCTCTTGTCGAGTAGCGCAAGCGCTGCCGCGATAGTGGGACGGGTGAAATGGTTTTGTCGCATGGCGCGGCATCTTGCCCGTGTTCCGCACCGAGGGGGATTCTGACTTGAAGTAGCTCAACCCCGGGCCGGAACTGGGCGCGTCGGTTGGACAGGCTAGGTAGCCAGATTGAACGGGTGTGTAGTCGGCCGCGTGCTGACGAAAAAGTTGGGACCGAGAGGCCTGACTAAGTGACTGATTCTGAACGATGTCCGGATTCATTTCCCAATATTCCCGTCAAAGGCTTAAGAAGGGAAAGTTGGGATGACTTCGCCGCCCTCGCCACATCGGCAGACAAACACGGGACAAGCTCCCGCGATTTTGCGCAAGAGCAGACAAACTTAGGAAGACTTCGACCATTGGGTCTGTCTTGAGGGAGGTAGCGCGTCCGATGCCAACAGCGGCGGACGCCAGAATCATCTGAGCCGGCAATTGAGATAGAAATATCCTGGGCCATGCCCGTCGGATATATTTTCTATTGATATATTGAGAGAATAGTCTTCATCAATATCTCTGCTTTGTCCGTGCCACTGTCGCTGGGAAGCGAGGCGGACACAACTGCAAGGGACGCTTGCCGAGCGAAGTAGCGTCCTAGCCTATCGTTCCAGGTGAACTCGGTAGACGCCGGACTTCGCAGAATCAACTTCTACACAATCGTATAAGCCGTTGATATACAAGAGCTTACTGCTTGCTTAGCATGCCTCGCCCGTGTACAACAATGCTCGTAGAGTCCTCCCCTTGCATCACCTCGACCAGTCTACGAGAGCACCGACGAGCAGACATGACAGTGCCCCCCACTGACTTCACACCGGTAGCATTGAAGCCAATTACCCCTAAGGCATGTAGGGAGTTGTTCAGGGAGAAGGGGCTGTCCGTTAGCGAGTGGGCACGAGAGCGGGGTTTCCGCTGCGACCTCGTATATTCGATTCTGCGCGGAAATAGAAAGTGCCTCAGGGGACAGTCATATCAGATCGCGAAGGCGCTTGGAATGAAGTAACCAGCCAACGCCACGCAGAAAGGAATGGGATGGCAGAAGCAAAAATATAAGGCAGAAAGCGCCACGGCTGACGGGCCGACGGCGCTTTCTGGGGGATGCGACTATCACTTAACGACAAGTGAATATTATCTGCCGAGCTGCGGCAGGTCAAGTCCCCGTTTTGTCCAATTTTGTCTGTGATCTGACGCTCAACTGCTCAGACGCGGCTCAACGGGGTTCACATGATCAACGGAACGGAAGCGCCGCGCCTGCGCGCTTCGCTGCGTGGCGTCGTCCACCGGGAAGCTGGGCATACGATCCGCCGCCACAAGCTCAACTTGCACTCGAGCTTGCAGAGGGATAGGCCCGCGCCCACAAGCCCGCGGAGCGCGCCACCGACTTCGTGGAGGCGCGTATGAACTCCCGTGCCTTGGCGCTTGCCCTCCTCAAACCGCCCGATGGCTTCACGAGAGAGAACCAGAAGGCCACGATCTACACGAGCGGGTCGCGGAAACTGATGCGTCCGCTATGGATGACGACCGCTCACCATCGAGTTCTCTGTGCGCGAATGGAAGGCGATCTCGGCGTCAAGACTTACAACGAGCGCCCAGCAACGGTCGCGGTGCCAATCGGGCTCACGGGCAAGGCGTCCAACTGCGCTCCGCGACTAGTCTCAATGGCTCATGACGGCCAACTTACCGTCCACACGTTCGAACCGGGAATTCCGGACCAAGTGGACGGCGCCAGTGCGGGCGAATCGCCTGCGTGGACCCCCTGGGCAGAGGCCCATGGCTTCATCCACAAACAATGGACCGCATCAGAGCTATTTGGAGATCCCCAGGAACTGGAGAACTTGCTACGGCTGTTGCCGTACGTAAGCAACCCTGCTCAGCCAGTGGACCTCGTACTCCGAGATAAGACGCTTCTTACGCTGCGTACCGCCCGCAAATGGACCTTGCATCAGGTGCTCAACTCAATGCCCGAATCGGATCCGGATTACGTCACGGCATGCATAGCGGCCCTGGTGCTGGATCGAACGATTCATTCTGACCTCAGCAAGTCACCCCTGTCGCTTGTTACCCAGTTGAGCGTCTACGAAGAGCTTTCGGAAGCCTGGACAGCGGCACCAAATTCGCTCACGTCGATTTCCGTTGCAGGGTCCGATAGCGATGAGGACCTGCCAGCACATGAAGATACGCGATTTCACCGGCACCTCTTGGCTGGCGGAATCGGGGATCGCAGCAGCTTTCCGGCTTCGGCAATTCGCGCTCCTGATCGGGACGAGTATCAGAGGAACTTGAACGCGCTTGTTGCCTTGGAGAAGGGCGCACGCATCAAGACTATCGTTGAAGAACATAAGATCTCAAAGAGCCATATCTACTACCTGAAGGACCGTTGGAACAAGATTGATAGGAATGGAAACCCACTTCGATACCGCGCGTTGAGAAAATTCGTCCACGTCGGGACAAATTGCAAAAACAACCTAGCCAAACTAACAGGTGGTACGCCGAAGCCCTGGATCTACCAGGCGCTATTGAGCGCACACCCCACTCTGGATGAAGCATTGGAGAACTGGGCAATCAACAGACTTCAGCCGGGATCGAAAATTCCAGACCGCCGCCCAACGCGCTCAAAAAGCATCGAAATATTCGAGCACTTTTGCTCCGTGGATCTTGGTATTAAGCCAGGTGAATACCCGTTTCAGTCCAAGTCCAATGCCAAGGAAACTGTCATCCGGGACATTCGCAACAGAAGAGATCGACACCAGCAGCAGGCTCTGCGCAGAGAGCATGTCGCCAAGGCTACTAATCCTTGGTTCAACCCCATGCAGCCACCCACAAGTTGCTACATGCGCGCGCAGACTGATGGCTGGCACGTGGACGTGGAGTGGGTTATCGAGTTTCCCTCGCTGAGGGGCGAAGGCAAACTTCGCACGAAGGTCACTCGTCTGTGGTTGATTCCGATTCTGGAAGTCAAGAGCACCGCGGCACTCGGTTACAGCGTCGCCTTCGGCGACAACTATGAAAGCGCTGACATAGTGCGCGCACTCCGGAGCAGCCAGGTTCCATGGGTTCCAAGAAAGCTATCCTCAAATCGACTGTCGTATCGACCCGGAGAATGCCTCCCCAACGCACTCATGCCGGAGCTGTCATACGTTCTCTTTGACGAACTTCATCTCGACAACGCATCCAGTCATCGCTCGTCGATTGCAATGACGGTCGCCCAGCGGGTCATAGGGTGCACGCTGGTATTTGGTGGACCGGGCGAGCCGAACGCCCGTCCCGAAGTTGAATTGCTCTTCGACCTACTGGCGGAGGCACTCTTCCATGTGATCCCCGGCACTACTGGATCGAATCCGCTGGACCCCAGAAGAATGCGAGGAACCAAGGAAGACCCACTCGTACTTGACATTGACCTCCTACTCGATTGCATCGATCTTCTCATCTGCCGATACAACACCGGCATTTCTCCTGGTACTTCAGATTCGCGACTACAGATTCTTGAGCGCGTGGCTCGTCGCGAAACAACCCTCTTGCGCCGAATCCCTTTGGACCGTCGCGAACTGGCCCTGAAATATGACGTGTGGGAACTGAAGCGGATTGGGACAGATAAGGGCAGGCCGGTTGTAAGGTTCGAGAACGCAGATTACGAGGGCGGGGGCCTGTTAACACGTCCGGACTTGGTGGGCCAAGAAGTTCTAGTCGCCTGCAACAGTCTTGATCCACGTGTGATCGAAGTGTTTTTGACAAGCGACGGCTCGTCACTTGGTCTCCTTCAAATTGAGCGGCGTTGGCGATCGACGCCCGTCAATCTTGCCACGCGGAAACGATCGAGGGAGCACTCAACTTACGATAACTTTAGTCAGCACGCGGCGGATATTTCCCTCGCGATCGGTGCAGAGATGGAGGCTCGATACAAGGCCACCGGTAAGGCTGGAGCGGCTCTCGGCAGCTTTGCAGCGGTGGTTCATCAGGCGACGACCAATCCCCACGCTCCGACGCTTTCGCAGGTCGAGTCGACGGAAGCCAAAGAACCTGTCGGGCGTCGTCCCGAACGCGACGCATTGATACCCGTTGCTGCGGTTCCTTTTCGAGGCAAACCCAAGTTGGCGTTGGTTGAACCGGTTCCGGATCCAGAAGCGCCCCAGCTCGATGCCCTCCAGCAGGCGATCGCGAAACTCGGTACTACTTACTAGGGCGGGAGATGTTTGCTGGCGAAAGAGATGTCTCAAATGAACATTCCACAATCCAATACCAATGGCCAGCAGGCGTTTCAGACTGCACTGAAAATGACGGTGCTAACCGGTCAAGGCTTTCAGATAAAAACGTCGCCGGCTACTGCATTGTTCCAGGCGGTTTTGCTATGGCTTCAATGTGGAAATCTTGGCGGAATGGTCTACGGTCGGTCGCGACTCGGGAAGACTTCGGCAATCCGATGGGTCTGCAAACAATTGTCGGAGATGTTCAACTTTATCCGATTTATAGAATTTCCAATTCGTACGCAAAGCACCTATTCAGAGGCTGGATTCTTTGACTACTTGATTCAATGCTGCGACTTGAAGGAAGTCCCCATGGGGCGAGCATCGGCCAAGCGCCGAAACAGTCTCAATCAGTATCTTCTCGCGCAAGCAAATAGATCACCTTTACGGATGGTTATACTGGTTGTCGATGAAGCTCAGGACATTGCAAACATCTATTTGAAATGGATCCAAAACATTGCAAATGAACTGGAAACCAAGGGAGTGAAACTATTTGTGCTGCTGGTAGGGCAACCCGAATTGAACGAACTGAAGACAAAGACCGTTGCGATTGGCGCAGAGCACTTTGTTGGTCGGTATATGGTGTGCTCTCACGCCTTTGAGGGAATTCGGAGCGAGTCTCAGTTGAGCGAAGTTCTAGCCGCGTATGACTCGACTGTTTTCCCTCCCAAGGGAAAATCGAATCCTGAAGGGAAGAAGTTTAAGAATCACTTTATTCCCACTGCCGTGGCGGACTCCTTTGAACTCAGGGATCTAGCCGGATCCTTTTGGGCGGCATTCACAAACGTCTGGACAAGCCAAAAGCCAGGAGGTCAAATGGAGATTCCAATGCACTATATCGCATCGTCGTTGATGTTTTGTATGGAAGGCATTTCTCGACTGCCTGCGGGCGCGGACGGTGCTCCGCCGGAATTAATCGAAACCAGCGTCAACTCCAGCGGCTTTAGGGAGTCAGTTGAGATTTCAGCAATCAGACTGCAACGTGAGGCTTCCAGGAGCGCGAAAGGCGACAAATGAGCGTCGTCTGGTTTCCAGGTGACATGTGGCCATATGAATCGATGGCGTCCATTGGGGCGACGTTTGTAACGGTCAATGGATGTTCGGTAGCGGAGTATTTCAAGTGGTTAAGAATCACATTTCCCGTTAGGCCATTCTCCGGGAGGCAGCGCATTCTCGGCGAGTCAGCCGTTAATCTCAAGAGTTTCTTAAGATCCATCGACGACACGAGTGTTTTGGTTCACCAACTGTCGTGGCCGCACCTTCTGAATGCTCCGATGCTTGCAAACGAAAGTCACATACTCAACCCAGAATTCAGAACACTGCGAACTTGCGAACAGTGCTCTCTTGTTCGGTATCACTCGTTTCTCCATCAGCTTCCTTGGCTATCGAACTGCTTCATTCATCGAACGCCCCTTCAAGTTTCACGAGAGTGGAATGGCCTAAGAGGAAATATATCGCGTCACCGACAAGTTGAGGCTTTGTGCCACAAGTGGTTTCCCAATAGATCGCAACTGCATATCGGCTCCGTCAAGCGAGATCGCCTCGAATTCGATCTACCCATTGAATTGCGAGGCGTACTTTCCTCCCTCAGGAGGTTGGAGTCTGGTTTGCAGACTGGACGTGTTGGCCCATTGGCAGTGCGTTGCGCAGACCCGGCGAAGGCGGTCGCGATGGCGCTGTTGGCGCCAGGTGGGAAGCTTTCCACGGCAGCGCGATGTCTCTTGCTCGGACCGCAGGACAGACCGACGCACGTTGATGTACCCGCATCGACGGTCCAGTCGCGTCTTGTTCTGGATCTTGATCAGGAGCAAATCGACGACTTGGTGGAGGCGCGGCTGGCAGATGCGTACGTGAACAATCTCTACCCGCCTTGGATGCTGGTGCTTGAAGATTCGTTTCGGCAGATGAAGGCAGGCCACGAGCCGTGTCGCAGTGCGCTCGCGCGGTTAGGTCCATCGTCGAGTCTAGAACCGCCAAGGTTGCATCGCTTGGCGTCCGACTACGCATCGGCTTGCGATGTTGCGCAAGACCTCGCGAAGCATGGAGTGGTACTTTGCAGGCGCCCGATCGCGATTCAGGCGCTCGCCGAGGCAACTGACTGCGGAAACGTGGTGCGCAAGGCCATAAGAAGCTATCGCAGAATCGGAATGCTGCCAAGAATGTTCCCAGGCTTTGATTCTTTGGTGGAATGCGGTTTGGTCAAGGTCACATGCATGGCATCGCGCAGGCCACTGATGAATTGGCAGTCAGCGGCCGAATGTGACTGGGTCTTTCCGACATCGTCGACGGATCGCGACGCTTATGACGCCGTTGTTCCAGATGGACCCTTGGCGCAAATCGCCGATGCACTTCTTTTGTCGCGCCTGTGGAGGTGGGTATGGGCGCTCAACGCCCACGAGCAACGATTGGAACTCGCGAACGAAGTTGGCACCGCCGCTACCGTTTCAGCAGCACTCGCACGCCTCGACGTTGGGCATCGGTTCGTCCTCGCTGCTCGTTCGGGCGGTCTGCGTCTTACTCTCTGCGAGGCTGTTCCTCCGAAACAGCCGGATTGGTGTTCATCTGAAAGTCAGATCAAATCTCACTGGCTGGAAGTGCTGAAGCGCCGTGACGAGATGCAGGCATCGGTCTCTGATTGAGTTCGCCTACTTACTTGGTGCGAATTTCGAGTCTGGACTTCGATGTTGTGACCGGACTTCACCAGGGATGAAAAGGGCGACCTCAGGCGACACCACCTTCAGACGCAGCACCGCCCAGGCGCACCCCGGGCCAGATCCGGCAGCCGCCAGCCACCTTCGACCTATGGCAGGTCGTGACCACCTGCACCTCGGCGCCATCCGGAACGGTTGCCGACAGACGCAGGTCGCGCGGGCACAAGTTGCCGAGCAACTCCAACTCCTGCTGGAACGGGTCCATCAGAACCTCGGCCGTGTCGCGTAGTAGTGGTTGCCGCCGCCCGCACGGGCCATGGCCACCATCAATTCCTCGTTAAAGTTGTTCCCCAGTCCGTAGGTGCTGGTCGTCACCCACGGGTTGCCCAATCTGCGTACGGCGCCGTGATCGCCGCTGCATCGGTCAGTCCCTCGGTGGCTTGGCGGTCGGGCAGCAGGATGACCCGCTTCAAGCCGGTGCCTGCCAGGTCCATCAGCTTCTCGGCACCCTCGCGCCAACCACCGTACAGACGGGTGTTGCCGCCAAAGTGGACGGCAGCGATGGCTGCGCGCAGCGGCGCGCCATCACCCGCTGCACCGCGGGCCAGAGGCGCTGCACCCGGTTGTCGAACTGCACTAGCGACACCGCGTCCTTCGGCCGCAGCCTGCCGACCCCGTATTCGGCGCAACATCGCCCCTCGGCCAGCGGGCGGTATTCCATCGAGCCTGAGCGGTCGATGACCCGCGCGATCGCCGGCGGTGCGCGGTCTGCTGCCCGCTCGGGGCGTCGGCCGCCTGAACGCGCGCGAGGATTCCATGGCGTAGTCCGTGTCGGCGCTCAGACCTGCGCGGCGGGGCGTAGGGCGACGGTGGTTGAAAGCGAAAGGTGGTCGGCAGGCATCTGCGCTCTCCAGTTCTTGATCGAAGCTGCATCGTCGCAGGGCACTAGCTCAAATATCGAGCTCCGCCCCGGCCTACGAAACCGCACGCGCGGGGCGGGTTATCACCGATAGCTCACTTCTTGAGCTGATGACCGTACAAATTTGAGCCATGGCAACCGTCGAAAACACAACACTATCCCCTGGCACGGGGGCGGAAGTTGGTGGTCAAGCCGCTACAGTTGGTAACGCTCATGTGGTGAGCGACCGCCCCCGCCGCGCCATGACCAAGACTGCCCGCGTCTACAAGATCGAAATGCTCATCCGCAACCGCGGGCACGTGAGCTTTCAGGCGTTGCTGGACGAGCTGGAGGTGTCCCCGGCGACGCTCAAGCGCGACCTGGACTACCTCAAGGATCAGCTGGGCGCGCCCATCGAGTACGACCGGTTCCTCAACGGGTACCGGTTTGGCGCCGACTACCGCGGGCAGAAGCACGAACTCCCCGGCCTGTGGTTCAGCGAACGAGAGTTGTACTCGCTGCTGATGGCACACCAGCTGCTCAGCGAGCTGGACTCCGAAGGGGTCATCAGCCGACATCTGCAACCGCTACTTGAGCGAATCCATCAGATGCTCGGCACCGGTGAAGCCGAAGCCAAGGCGCTGTTGAAGCGCGTCAAGATCATGAGCACGGCCAAGCGGCCAGTTCCCAGCCAATTTTTCGAGCTCGTCGGCGAAGCTCTTCTCAAGCGGCGCCGGTTGCACATGCGCTATCTGACACGGGGCCGCGGCGAGGTAAGCGAGCGGGAAGTGTCGCCGCAGCGGCTGGTCTACTACCGAAGCACCTGGTATGTCGATGCGTGGTGTCATACCAGGGAAAAGCTCCTCCGCTTCGCGCTGGATGCGATAGAAGAGGCGAGTGCGCTTGAGCAGAGGGCCAAGGACGTTTCCCTCAAGAGTGTCGAGGGCCAACTCGACGGCGGCTACGGCGTCTTCGCTGGCAAGAACATCCACTCAGCGACTTTGCTTTTTTCCGCCGAGGCGGCGCAGTGGGTCTCCAAGGAGGAGTGGCACCCGCAACAGCGGGGTCGATGGCGTGACGAGGGAGGCTACGAGTTGAGCATTCCGTACTCGGACCCCAAAGAGCTGGCGATGGACGTCCTGCGTCACGCCGAACAGGTTCAAATCATCAACGACGACGGCCCATTGAGCGAAGCAGTTCGAAGCCGGGTACTGGCTCTGTACGCCAATGTCGTTCAGGGATCTAAAGGCGCGAGGGAAATGACATCGTGATCATCAAGACAGGCAGGAAGAACGTGATGAATACCTGCGAGATTGGTTCGCTTCGAACGTCGCCTGACCGTCATCCAGTGAGTGATCGCGCGTCCCCAATCGTTGCTGCTCGCCGCTCCGGCTATGAGCTCAATGAAGCTTGAGCACCTGACCGTCGGCGCCGCCGTGCGCGGCATCCTGCCCGATGCGCTGGTCACCGTTGTCAGTGCGCAATGGTTTGGCTCTGAGGCGTTGGAGCTGACCTACAAGACGCCGGCAGGAAAGTTGGCAAACGAACTGATCTACAGGCACGACGAACCGCGTCTCGAGCTCGTTGAGCAGGGCCGCCCTTGGAGTTTCGATGGCGACGGGCGCATGTTCCGACTCGTTTCGGAGGCACACCGAATCCGCCTCGCGCACCTCTTTGACCCCGTCTTGGCCGTGCACACGTCGCTGGTTGATCCATTGCCGCACCAGATAACCGCAGTCTACGAGGCAATGCTGCCACGTCAGCCCTTGCGCTTCTTGCTGGCTGATGACCCTGGGGCTGGCAAGACCATCATGGCCGGGTTGCTGATCAAGGAGTTGATCGTCCGAGGAGACCTTCAGCGCTGCATGATCGTTTGTCCGGGAAGCCTGGCAGAGCAATGGCAGGATGAACTGTGGCGGCGCTTCCAACTCCCCTTCGAGATCTTGACGAACGACAAGCTCGAAGCGGCTCGCACCGGAAACTGGTTCACCGAAACACCGCTCGTCATCGCCCGGCTCGACAAGCTTGCGCGCAACGAAGATGTGCAGAAGAAGCTGCAGGCGCCGGAAGCCAGCTGGGATCTCGTGGTCTGCGACGAGGCGCACAAACTTTCGGCCACGTTTTTCGGTGGCGATGTCAAATACACGAAGCGGTACCGACTGGCGCAAATGCTTGGCGGGATGACTCGGCACCTGTTGTTGATGACCGCGACACCGCACAATGGCAAGGACGAAGATTTCCAGCTCTTCCTCGCGCTGTTGGACAGCGACCGATTCGAAGGTCGATTCCGCGATGGCGTTCATCAGGTCGAGGTCTCCGACTTGATGCGCAGAATGGTCAAGGAGAGCCTGCTCAAGTTTGACGGCACGCCATTGTTCCCAGAGCGCGTGGCGCACACGGTTCCCTACGAGTTGTCGCCAGCAGAGGCGCAGCTCTACCGCGAGGTCACCGACTACGTTCGCGAGGAATTCAATCGTGCTGAAGCGCTTCAGAACGACAAGCGCGCTGGCACAGTCGGTTTCGCGTTGACCATCCTTCAACGCCGCCTCGCTTCATCACCTGAAGCGATCTACCAGTCTCTCAAGCGTCGTCGTGAGCGCCTGGAAAAGCGGATGCGGGAGATGGAGGTGCTCCAGCATGGAGCCCCGCTGTCGATGACCTCCGTCGTCATTCCGGCCGGCCCGATGCTCGACGCCGACGACTTGGAGGATCTGGAGGATGCACCCGACAGCGAGGTCGAGTCCGCGGAAGAAGAAGTCCTAGATCAGGCAACCGCTTCCCGCACGATCGCCGAGCTCAAGACAGAAATCGGCATGCTCGCGCACCTAGAGTCACTTGCATCGAGTGTTCGCCGAAGCGGAACTGACAAGAAGTGGTACGAACTGGCGGGATTGTTGGATGAAGTATTCGCGCTCGGTGGCGTGCCGCGGGTCGAAGAACCGCACGCCACCTACGGCGCCGAAAGGGACATTCGCCCGGTCGGGGCGCCCACGCAAAAGCTTGTGATTTTCACTGAGCATCGCGACACGCTCAGCTACCTGCACCGAAAGATCAGTGATCGGTTGGGGCGCCAGGAGGCTGTGCAAATCATTCATGGCGGGATGGGACGTGAAGAGCGCCTGAAAGCGCAGGAATCGTTCAAGCACGACCCCGAGGTAAAGGTCTTGATCGCGACTGACGCCGCAGGCGAGGGCATCAACCTGCAGCGCGCTCACCTGATGGTGAACTACGACCTGCCTTGGAACCCCAACCGCCTCGAGCAACGTTTTGGACGCATTCACCGAATCGGTCAAACCGAGGTGTGCCATCTCTGGAACCTTGTGGCCGACAAGACCCGTGAGGGCGAGGTTTACCTGACGCTGCTTGAGAAACTGGAACTGGCGCGCAAGGCGCTCGGTGGTCAGGTCTTCGACGTGCTTGGCAAGCTGGTCTTCGAGGGCAAGCCTCTTCGTGAGTTGCTCATCGAGGCCGTGCGCTACGGCGAGCGGCCCGACATCCGAGCGAAACTCACGCAGGCCATCAGCGGGGCGGTTGACCTCAAGCAGCTCCAGGAATTGATTGAAGACAGGGCACTGGCCAACACCGTGATGGACGCCACCAAGGTGGCCAGAGTGCGCGATGAGATGGAGCGTGCCGATGCCAGGCGGCTGCAGCCGCACTACATCGAGTCATTCTTCATCGAGGCGTTCAAGCAACTGGGCGGCACACTCAGGCAGCGCGAAAGCCGAAGGTATGAGGTCACGCACGTGCCGGCGCCGGTGCGCAACCGTGATCGCCTGATCGGTCTGGGTGACGCTGTGTTGCCGCGATATGAACGGATCGCTTTCGAGAAGTCATTGGTAGCACCTGCAGGGCAGACGCTGGCCGCATTTGTTTGCCCTGGCCATCCACTGCTGGACGCCACACTCGACTTGACACTGGAGCGGCACCGTGACCTGCTACGGCGTGGCTCCGTGCTTGTCGACGAAAGCGACCTGGGCACGACACCGCGAGTGCTCTTCTACCTCGAGCACGAAGTCCAAGACGCCTGCGAGACCGGTGGCGCTGGTTCCGTGCGGCGGGCCATTTCTAAGCAGATGCTCTACGTTGAACTGGACGCTGCGGGCAACGCGAAGCATATCCAGTACGCCCCCTACCTAGACTACCGGCCGCTCGAGGAGGCCGAGGTCGACATCGGCACACTGCTTTCGCGTCCCGAATGCAACTGGGTCACCCGCGAGCTCGAAGGCAAGGCCATGGGGCATGCGATTGCGCACGTTGTACCCGGCCACCTCAAAGAGGTGCGCAATCGACGCATGGGCTGGATCGGCAAGACGCGCGCGGCCGTCCGCGATCGCTTGACCAAAGAGATCGCCTACTGGGATCACCGCGCTCAGCAACTCCAGCAGCAAGAGAGCACGGGGCAGCCCAACGCCAAGCTCAATTCGCAGGAGGCTCGTCGCAGGGCGGATGATCTCCAGGCGCGCTTGCAGAAACGTTTGGCTCACTTGGACCTTGAAGCCAAGATCTCTGCGCTGCCGCCGGTTGTGCTGGGTGGTCTTCTTGTCTTGCCGAAAGGGCTCCTCGCTCAAATTGGCGCCAACCGAAATCCAGCGGATAAGGCGCCGGAATCCAACGGCCCGGTCGATACGCAGGTCTCTGCGGCGCGGGCCCGGGCGGTCATCATGGAAGTCGAGGCTCGGCTGGGGTTTCACCCGGTCGATCGTGAACTGGAGAAGCTCGGGTACGACATCGAAAGCAAAGACCCGGCGACCGGGCATCTGCGCTTCATCGAAGTGAAAGGCCGCATTTCTGGGGCGGAGAGCATCACCGTCACACGCAACGAGATCTTGTATTCGCTCAACAAGCCTGAAGCATTCATCTTGGCGATCGTTGAGTTCCACGACGAGGTCAACCACAGCGTCCACTACGTCCGCCGCCCCTTTCGCGCCGAGCCGGACTTTGCTGCCACCAGCGTCAACTACAGCATGCGAGAACTGTTGGCCCTGGCCACTTCGCCGACATGATTCAGGGAGACCCTGCTGCAATGAGCAACGAACCACGTCTGCCGACGCCGATGCGTGAACAGCTTGCGCCTCTTGCAGCGAGGCCTCGCGACAACCGGGCACTCATCCGGCCTGTCAGCCAAGTGCTGCTTCGTTTGAAGCCTTCCAAGGAAGGTGATCTCTTCGCGTCCACCGTAGATCACATCCTCCGATGGATCAACAACAGGGCTGGCCGCAAGCTGCCGCCCGAAGCGTGGCAGCGCCGTTCGTTCGAATTGGCTGACATCGGCGCACAGCGCACTGCGGCGGTCTCACTCGACGACCCACGGTACTGGACCGCGCGCCTGGATGACGCCGACAAGAACGTTCCCATGCGCACTTGGGTCACGGAGATCGGCCTCGCCTTGGCACCTGGGGGCGATCTCCTGTTCGGCGTTCGCCTGATTTGTGCTACCCGGGGAGAAGACGTTCCATTCGAGCGGTCAGTACCCGGGTTCGTACGTGCCATCGCACAGAGCGCACAGCCGTTTCTCGATGACACACTGCTTTCTCTCGACCCTGTGCTGATCGGCGACGCAGCGGGCATCGACGCGTTGGTCGATCTGCTTGAGGACTCAAGGCGACGCAGCCCCGTCATCGTGTTCACGCTGCCCGAAGGCAGTGTGGACACACGGCAGACGGGGGCGAACGCAGCTCTAGTGCGTCAGAGAACGCTCGGCGCGGCCCATGTCTACATCGTCACCGGCGACGCCAGCTTCTACCTGACCGACTTGCTTGGGCGCGAGATGTCGGTCTTCCGCCAGGCCGTGCGCTTGTATCGACCCGGCTTCAAGCGCTGGAGCGACGACACCTACTCGCACCCATTGACGCTGCCAGAGCGCATCCAGCAATGGAACGACGAAGGGCCGCCGGCGTACGAGCGCTGGCTGATCTCGCAGGCACTGGCAATCACTGCGTCAAGATCGGACCGGGAAGAGGCACTGCCGAGCTTTGAGTCCGTGCGCCGCATGGCGTCGCAGATGCAGCGCCAGGCCGCTCGCACGGCGGGATCTAATGACGCCGAGTTGCTGGCGCTTGCCGATCAAGAGATCGGTCGGTTGGAGGCCGAGCTCCAGTCTCAGCGAGAGACCTACGACGGCGTCCTGCTTGCAGGCAATCAAGAGCTGGAATCGATGGAGTCGGCGAAGAACGACGCGATCTCACAAAGTCACGCGCTGCGCGACAGAATCAGTGCGCTGGAAGCCGACCTCAAGGCGGCTGGCGCGGTCACCCCCATCCCTGATGACCTGCGTGACCTGGAGGCGTGGGCGCGTCAGCACCTGGCAGGCTCCGTCACCTTGCTGAGCCGCGCGCTTCGGGGTGCGAAGGCTGCGCTCTATGAGGACCCTTCGTTTTCGTACCATGCGCTCCTGCTACTGAGAGACTTCTTCGTGCCGATGAAGCGGGACTCCAGCCCCGCCAACAAGGCGCGCTTCGACGCCGAATGTGAGCGTTTGAAGATTGAGAACAGTCCGGTGGGCGAGGCCACCAAGACGCACAGTGAGCAGTACACCCTCCAACACGGCGGGCGGCCTCGCGTGCTGGATTGGCACCTGAAGCGAGGTGATTCGCGCGAACGTACCCGCTGCTTTCGCCTGTACTACTTCTGGGACGACGACACGCAAAGTGCAGTGGTCGGCTGGCTTCCATCCCACCTCGACAATGCACTCACGTAGCGTTCGGCGGCTATCCACAACAACGAGATAAGGGGAGTTCAATGAGTCTTTTCGAAGACACCAACCCGCGAGCACTGAAAGAGCTGCTTGCCGACGTGCACTCACGCACGATGGTCCTGCCGGACTTCCAGCGTGACTTCGTCTGGGAACCGAGCGCCACGCAGGAGCTGGTGGTCTCCATCGCCAGCAACTATCCCGCCGGAAGCCTGCTGCGTGTTCGCGATACCAAGCATGCCTTCGCGGTACGCCAGTTCGAAGGTGCGCCAACGCTCGGAGACTTCAAGCACACGTTCCTCGTCTTGGACGGCCAGCAGCGGCTGACTTCCCTGTACCAGGCCTTCTACGGGGTTGGCGAGCACCGCTACTTCCTCAACATCCGCAAACTCATCGACGGTGCGGACTTTGAAGAGGCGATCTTCCACGTGCGTGCGAGCACCAAGTGGGCCAAGGAGCACGAGAAGTTTGAGATTCAAGCCAAGGAACTGATCCTGCCGCTGTCGCACCTGAAGACCGGGTCCGGCGGCTTCCTCAAGTGGGCATTGAATGTGACCAACCCGATGCTGGCCGCCGAGCGGACAGCGATGCTGGACGCGTTGACCGCGATCAGCGATGGCTGCATCAAAGCGATCGACGACTACCACTTCCCTGTGGTGACCCTGTCCGACGAGACCGAACCCGATGCCCTGTGCACGATCTTTGAAACGCTGAACCGCACCGGCGTCAAGCTCAGCGTTTTCGAGCTGCTCACGGCTCGGTTCTGGCCGCAGAACATCCGCCTGCGTGACCTGTGGGACACCGCACTGGCCAAGCACCCCGTCATCGCCGACTTCGATGTCGACCCCTACTACGTGTTGCAATCGGTGGCACTGGCCTGCAGGCCCACGCCTTCGTGCAAGCGCAAGGACATCCTCAACATGGCTGCGGCCGACATCACCGCATGGTGGGACAAGGTGATCGACGGCTTGGCGTTGGGGCTGCAGATCCTGCGGGACGACTGCAAGGTGACCAAACCCAAGTGGCTCCCGTACCAAACCATGTTGGTGCCGCTTGCCGCCGCCTTGGCCACGACGGCCATGCCCAGCACACCAGAGACCGGGGTCAAGCGCGAACGCATCAAGCGCTGGTTCTGGTGCGCCGTGTTCGGGCAGGCGTACGAGAGCTCCCCCAACAGCCAGGCAGCCCGAGATGTCAGCGAACTGGGTGTGTGGCTCGAAGGGGGGACTGAACCAGAGACCGTGCGAGCGCTTCGCTTCGACCCCAAGGCGCTGCGCGACATCACGCCAAGGCAGCGGGCTGTCTACCGGGGGACGATCTGTCTGGTGCTCGGCTCAGGCACGGGTGCTCGCGACTTCCACACTCAGGCAGTGATCACGGGCAAGTTGATCGACCAGGAAGGCATTGACGACCATCACGTCTTCCCGGCCGCCTATTTGCGGGACATCAAGGGCATCAAGTCGACTGTAGCGCGCGACTGCGTCCTCAACCGCACCCTGATCGACCGGACCACCAACCAGATCATCAGTGCCCGAGCGCCGTCCGACTACTTGGCAACGATCCAACAGACAGCGGGCTTCCCCTTCGATGCCGTGCTGACATCGCATTGCTTGCCCGTCGGCGTTTCGTCGCCGCTGCTCGGCGACGACTATGAGGCCTTCTTGGAGTGGCGGCAGCAACGCCTGTGGAAGGAGATTCAGCGCGTGACGGGCCTGAGCGTCGCCGCGGACCTCGAACTTGCGATGGACACACCTCAATGAGCCACGATCTCGACATCTCCACCGGCAAGCCTGCCATGGCCTACGTCGGCGATGCTCCGTGGCACGGCTTGGGCGAGAAGCTGCCTGACAACCAGTCGATCGAGGTCTGGTTGAAGGCTGCCAGGCTTGAATGGCATCTTGATCGCTTGCCGGTGCAGTACCTGGTGGACGGTCGGGTTCGAACCATGGCTGACCGCTTTGTACTGGCGCGGAGCGACACGCGCGAGGCGTTGTCGATCGTCTCCAGCGACTACGAGATCGTGCAGCCAAAAGAGGTGCTCGAGTTCTATCGAGACTTGGTGAAGGACTTTGGCTATACGCTGGAGACGGCAGGTGCTTTGAATGGTGGCCGCAAGGTGTGGGCCCTGGCGCGCACTGGCATCACCGGCCATGTCGAGGATGAAGTCGACCCGATGGCGGCCTACGTGCTGCTGGCTACCTCGTGCGACAAGACGCTGGCCACCACCGCGGCGTTCACCAGCGTGCGCGTTGTTTGCCAGAACACGCTCTTCTTCGCGCTGGACGATATCAAGAGTCAGCACCGAAAGGTCGTCAAGGTCCCGCACACCCGGCGCTTCGAGACCGCCGACGTGAAGCGACAGCTTGGGTTGATCAATGAATCTTGGACTGCGTTCATGGATCGCGTACGCAAGGCTGCTGCGCACCCGATGAACGACCAGAGCGCTTCAGAGTTCTTCAACCGGGTCTTGGGACAGAAGCCCGCCAAACCACCCCAGCCACCCAAGCCGCTGAGCCCGAAGGCCGAGCGCGACCGCATCGCCATGATGTCGCTCTTTCGATCGGCGCCGGGCCAGGAACTCGCGACGGCCCGCGGCACGCTGTGGGGTGCGTTGAATGCCGTAACGTACTACGTGGACCACGTGCGAGCAGGCGGCGTGACCGAGCGCCTGGACAGCGCCTGGTTCGGCACCGGCAACAACCTCAAGGACAGCGCCTGGGCCGAGGCCGAGGCACTCATCGACAAAGACAAGACCCCCGCATGACCGTCATCACCCGTAAGAAATTGATCGAAGTTGCGCTGCCGCTGGAGGCAATCAACGCCGCATCTGCGCGCGAGAAGTCGATCCGGCATGGACACCCCAGCACGCTCCACCTGTGGTGGGCGCGGCGTCCGCTCGCGGCAGCGAGGGCGGTGATCTTCGCTCAGATGGTGGACGACCCGTCAACCTATGTCGATACGCTTCGAAGCGACCCTGCGAGGAAGAGTGCGGCCGAGCGCGAGCTGAAAAAGCGCCACGCCGCCTGGCTGGAGCGGAGGGCGCTGCACGAGAAGGCGCAACGCGCCGGCGATACCAGCGTTGCCGAGCCGGGCACCGAACCCACGTCGGCAGAGGTCTTGGCTGATCTTGAGCGTGAGCGGCTGTTCGGCATTCTGCGCGAATTGGTGAAGTGGGAAAGCACCACCAAGGAGGCTGTTCTGCAAACAGCGCGCGACGAGATCTGGCAGAGCTGGCGTCGAGCGTGCGCCGACAATGCGGGGCATCCTAGGGCGAAGGAATTGTTCGACCGCAAGAAGCTTCCGGCGTTCCACGATCCATTCGCCGGTGGTGGCGCGCTGCCCCTGGAGGCTCAGCGGCTGGGCCTGGAAAGCTATGCAAGCGATCTGAACCCCGTGGCTGTGCTAATTAATAAGGCAATGATCGAAATTCCCGTGAAGTTTGTCGGCCGGCCGCCGCTCAACCCAGCGGCTCAAGTGCGCGTGGCCCAGTCGGGGAGTTGGCGTGGCGCGCAGGGGTTGGCCGAGGACGTGCGGTACTACGGAAAGTGGATGCGTGAAGAGGCCGAGAAGCGCATTGGCAATCTTTATCCGAAGATCGAGGTCACTGCTGAGATGGTTGGGATCAGGCCGGATCTCAAGCCGTACTTGGGCCAGCATTTGACGGTGATCGCATGGCTCTGGGCACGCACTGTCAGGAGTCCAAACCCCGCATTCACGACAGTAGAAGTGCCTCTCGCGTCGACGTTCATACTGTCGGCGAAGGAGGGGAGGGACGCGTATGTCGAGCCTGTGATTGACGGCGGGAGGTACCGATTCGCGGTCAAGGTGGGCAAGGCGAAGAGTGTTGACAGTGCAAAGAGTGGCACCAAGTTCGCGCGTGCGAATTTTGGCTGCTTGCTATCTGGAACTCCAATTGCCGGCGACTACATCAAAGCAGAGGGCAAGGCTGGACGGATGGGCTCCCGTCTCATGGCGATTGTGGCGGATGGCGGGCATGGTCGAATCTACCTGAGCCCTACGTCGGAACAAGAGGAAGTTGCTGCGAAGGCCGAACCAGCGTGGCGACCCGATGGGGCGATAGCGACACGTATGACCGGCGGGAACTGTACGCCCTATGGCCTGACGTCGTGGGGGGACTTATTCACACAGCGTCAGCTCGTATCCCTGACTACGCTTTCTGACCTAGTGCGAGAAGCGATCGCGCGAGCAGAAAGGGACGCCCTCGCCTCTGGAATGGATGATGATCGCAAGTCACTTCGTGACGGTGGGATCGGGGCATTGGCGTATGCCGAAGCCGTAGGTGTGTATCTCGGCCTCGCAGTTGACAAGGCCACGGACTACAACACGACGCTGGTGGCCTGGAGCCCCACGCGGGACCAAGCTAAGAGCACGTTTGCTCGACAGGCTTTGCCAATGATCTGGGATTATGCGGAGGTCAACCTGTTGGCCGGCGCGGCCGGCGACTTCGCGGTATCACTCGAGGGGGGTGTGCGCTACTTGGAGACGGCCTCCTCCAGTGTCTCCGGACACGTGTCTCAGGCCGACGCAGCAACGCAGTCAATCAGCGCCCGGAAGGTCGTCTCCACAGACCCTCCCTACTACGACAACATTGGCTATGCCGACTTGTCGGATTTCTTCTATGTGTGGCTGAGGCGCTCGCTTCGCCCAATCTTCCCTGACCTTTTCGGTACGCTCGCGGTGCCCAAGGCCGAGGAATTGGTGGCGACGCCGTACCGTCATGGCGGCAGGGAGAAGGCCGAGAGTTTCTTTCTTGATGGCATGACGCGGGCCATGCATCGCCTTGCTGGGCAGGCGCATGAGGTGTTTCCGGTCACGATCTACTACGCCTTCAAGCAATCAGAGAGCGATGACGACGCGGGCACTGCCAGCACTGGCTGGGACACGTTCCTGGATGCGGTAATCCGCGCAGGCTTCGCGATTAGCGGTACGTGGCCTATGCGTACTGAGCGAGGCTCCCGTTCAATTGGGATCGGCACCAATGCGCTGGCTTCTAGCATCATTCTCGTTTGCCGCCCGCGTCCTGCGGACTCCCACACAGCCACTCGCCGCGAATTCCTCACCGCTCTAAAGGCCGAACTCCCTCAGGCGCTAGCTCACCTACAGCGCGGCAACATCGCGCCAGTGGACTTGGCGCAGGCAGCCATCGGCCCGGGCATGGCGGTCTATACGCGCTACGTCAACGTGCTCGATGCCGAAGGCAAGTCGCTGACCGTTCGTGAAGCGTTGGCACTCATCAATCAAACGCTAGATGAAGCGCTTGCCGAACAGGAGGGCGATTTTGACGCTGACAGCCGTTGGGCGGTGACCTGGTTCGATCAGCACGGCTTTGCAGAGGGCGAGTACGGCGTCGCAGAGGTGCTTGCAACCGCCAAGGCGACCAGCATTGCCGGACTTGCACAAGCTGGGATTCTCAGGTCCAGTCGGGGCAAGGTGCGGTTGCTCAAGCCGGATGAGCTCGACCCTGGCTGGGATCCGACCAACGATGCTCGGTTGACAGCGTGGGAGACTGTGCACCAGCTCGTGCGCGCGCTAGAGGCCGGCGGCGAATCGATGGCAGCCACACTGGTGGCCAGACTAGGGACCAAGGCCGAGGCAGCCCGGGAACTGGCCTACCGCCTATACACGATATGTGAACGCCGCAAGCGCGCCGCCGAAGCGCTCAGCTACAACGCCCTCGTGCAGAGCTGGCCCCAGATCGTCGGGTTGGCAAGTCAGTTGGCGCCGGTGCTGGCCGATGCTACCCAGGTCGATCTGTTGTAACGCCTTCGATGATCTCAGTTGGTGATCGACTGGATGATAAGTACCGAGTCGTGGGCCGATTGGGCAGCGGCGGGTTTGGAGAAGTATTCCTGGCCGACGACGAGGTCATCCCGGGCCGACAGATTGCGCTCAAAGCCCTCTCCGGCTTGCCCGGAGGCGAGCATAGTGCGCTCGTGCACGAAATGCGCAGCCTGTCCCAGTTCAACCACCCCGGCGTGGTGGCGTTTCACCATCACTTCAAGCACCAGAGTCAGCTCGTGCTGGCGATGGAGTATTGCCCTGGAGGCAGCCTCGATGACCGCCTAGCGGGAGGGAATGCAGTCGCTTTGAACGACGTGTTTCGATGGGGTGCAGTGCTTTGCGACACGCTGGCTTTTGTACACGGGAAGGGCATCGTCCACCACGACATCAAGCCGGCGAACATTCTCTTCGCCCAAGACGGCACCTTGAAGGTGGGTGACTTTGGCGTCGCCAATCTGAACACCGGGACGCGCCTGTACCTACCGCCCGAGATGCTGCTTGGCGAGCCGGTATCGCGCACGGACCCGCGAGTGGATGTGTACGCGCTGGGCATCACGCTGGTGGAAGCTGCCACTGGCGCGAACCCCTTTGAGTTGCTGACGCCTGAAGACGCGCTGCGCGCCAGGGTGACGCACGCAACGGTGGCCCCGGGACTGCCGCGCTGGGCGCAGGAAGTGCTGCTGCGGGCCACACACCCAACGCCCGAGTTGCGCTTCCAGAACATGGCCGAGTTTGGCCAGGCCATCCGTGCCCGGCACGTGCCCTACGTGCTGGACTCGCAGCGCATCAAGGCACATGCCCTGGCTGAGCGTGCAGAGCGCCTGTTGGAGAAGAAACAGTGGAAGCAGGCGCAGCGCCTCGCGGACCAGGCGCTCCACTTGAGCCCCGGCTGCACGGCAGCGCTGATGGCGGCGGGCCGCTGCCAGCTCCTAATCCGCCGTACAGCGCAAGCCAAGCAATTCTTCAGCCGCGCGCTGGATGTCAGCCCGCGCATGCACGTGCAGAAGGAGTTGGGATGGCTGCACCTGGAAGAAGGCAACTTTTCGGTGGCAATCTCGCTGCTGTGTGACCACATCGACCGCAACGCCGCCGACTTTGAGGCCTACAACCTGCTGCTGAAATGCTTCTACCTCACGGGTCGGTTCGAGGCTGGTGAAGAACTGGCGGGGCAGATGATGGAGCACAAGACACCGAGCGATTGCTTCCGCAACAACCGCTTCATCTGCCGCTTGCTGAACGATGGCTACACGGACGCTGCTCTCGGCAAGGTCGACCACACCGACGTGGTGAACCCGTTCGTGGCCTACAACCTGGCCGTCGCTCGCGAGGCGCCGACCAGTTGGTCTGCCGATGGCAAACCGGCACTTCGCGACAAGCTCCTGATCCAGGACTACCGGTCGGGCCTGGTCAAGGAAGCGCACAAGCAGAACACGATCTCGATACGGCTACAGGATGGCAGCGTACGCGAAACGTCTGCGACGGTGGTGGCACTGGGCTCTTTGGTGGCAAATGATGTGGTGCTGGGCGACCGCAGCGTGAGCCGCCGACACGCAGTAATCACCAACCTGCCCAGCGAAGTGTGGCTGCATGACCTGGGCAGCAGCCAGGGAACCAAATTGGACGGCGAGAAGGTCGATGGGCGAACCTTCGTTGACGGTGTACATAGGGTCAACTTGGGGCGCGCCACCATCGAGGTGGGATCACGCGCCGATCTCTTGGTTTGAAGTTCAGGGAATAGCAACAGATGGCCATCACCAACCACGAGCGCGTCGGCAAGGCGCTGGACCTGTTTAAGACAGGCTTGGCACCTTTTGTGGAACGCGAGATCAAGTCTGCGGTTCAGACGGGCGCGCTGTCGCCGCAAGCGGTGCGCGGCTTCATCGAAGACCCAAATCTGGTGGACAAACCCATCGGGCAGTACGATGTTTCACCGCTGATGAAGCTGATGTGGGACACCTGGAATGACGTGTTCAAGCGCACGCTGGGGTTCCCGCAGCGCAGCCTGGTGTCGGAAATTCGCGACTGGCGCAACAAGTGGGCGCATCAGCAACCGTTCTCGAGCGACGACGCAGACCGTGCGCTGGACTCGATGGAGCGTTTGCTCACGGCCATCTCGGCGGCCGAGGCCGAAGACATCCGGCGTTTGAAGTTGGAACTGCGTCGCCTCGTGGGCGACGAACAGGCCCGCGGCGAGCGGCGCAAAACGGCAAACCTGCCTTTGGAGAGCCAAGCCAACACAGCACTGACGCCATGGCGCGAGGTGATCACGCCGCACAAGGACGTTGCCAGTGGACGCTACCAACAGGCGGAGTTCGCGGCGGACCTGTGGCAGGTTCACCTGAACGAAGGTTCTGATGAGTATCGCAATCCTCGGGAGTTCTTTCGGCGCACATATCTCACCGAAAGTTTGAAGCGGCTTCTGGTAGGCGCACTGCGGCGCATTGCCGACAGCGGCGGTGACCCGGTGGTGCAGTTGCAGACCAACTTTGGTGGCGGCAAGACGCACTCAATGCTGGCGCTGTACCACCTGTTCTCGGGTGCAACGGCAAGCGAACTTCTGGGTGTAGAGGAGCTGATGCAGCAGGCCGGCGTGACCAAGCTGGTGAAGGCCAAGCGCGTGGTATTGGTGGGCAACAAGATCTCGCCCGGAAACCCGTCCCTGAAGCCCGACGGGACCGTCGTCCGCACGCTGTGGGGCGAGCTCGCATGGCAACTGGGCGGAAAGGCTGCTTACGCGCGCATTGCCGCCGACGATGAGCGTGCCACCAACCCGGGCGACATGCTGCGCGAGTTGTTCAACGAGTACGGACCCAGCATCATCCTGGTGGACGAGTGGGTGGCCTACGCGCGGCAACTTCACGATCAAAGCGATCTGCCAGCAGGCGGGTTCGAGACGCAGTTCTCCTTCGCGCAAGCGTTGACGGAATCGGCCAAGCTGGCCAAGGCATGCCTGTTGGTGGTGTCCCTGCCGGCATCGGACACGGCTACGTCACCGCATGCGCAGGGCGACGATGAAGAGGTGGGCGGCGAGCGCGGCCGGGCAGCGTTGGCACGGCTTCGGAACGTGGTGGCACGGCTGGAGTCATCGTGGACACCTGCCACGGCAGAGGAGGGTTTCGAGATCGTTCGCCGGCGACTCTTCGAGCCGATGCTCGACCCTGAGCACTTCAAGCAACGCGATGTAGTGGCGCGGGCGTTCGCCGACATGTACCAGGGGCAGCACCAGGAGTTTCCAAGCGAATGTCGTGACTCCGACTACGAGAAGCGGATACGTGCGGCCTACCCAATCCACCCAGAAGTTTTCGACAGGCTCTACAAGGACTGGGCTTCGCTGGCGAAATTCCAGCGCACACGCGGCGTGCTGCGCCTGATGGCGGGCGTGATCCACAGCCTGTGGGAACGGGGCGACAAAAACCCCCTGATCCTGCCAGCGACGATCCCAATCGACGACACCCGGGTTCGAGATGAGTTGACGCGGTATTTGTCGGACAGCTGGAAGCCGATCATCGAGAGTGACGTCGATGGCCCGAATGCCTTGCCACTGCGCATCGACGGCGAAGTGCCGAACCTCGGCAAGTTCTCGGCGTGCCGTCGCGTCGCGCGTGCCGTTTATCTGGGTTCTGCACCATTGAGCAGTGCGGCCAACATGGGGCTGGAGGACAGGCGGGTCAAGCTTGGGTGCGTGATGCCAGGCGAGACGGTTGCCGTGTTCGGCGATGCCTTGCGCCGGCTTTCGGCCGCCGCCACCTACCTCTACCAAGACGGCACCCGCTACTGGTATTCGACGCAGCCCACGGTGACTAAACTGGCAGGCGACCGCACTGATCAGCTGCTGCGCGAACCCGAGAAGGTGGTTCACGAACTGGAGCAGCGGCTGCGCAAGGATCTGGAGCAGCGCGGTGACTTCGAACGAACCTACGTCATGCCCTCCAGCGGCGCCGACGTACCGGACGACATGGATGCCAGGCTGGTGGTGCTGGGTTCGTCGCAGACATACTCGAAGGCGGGCAACAGCCCTGCCGAACTCGCGGCAAAGGCAGTCTTGGAGACGCGGGGCAACGCGCCACGTCTCATGCGCAACACGATGGTGTTCTTGGCAGCCGATGCAACGCGACTTCAAGATCTGGACGAGTCGATTCGGAAGTTCCTGGCGTGGAAGTCGATCGTCAGCGAAAAGGTCGAACTCAACCTGACACCGAACCAGGTGACGCAGGCGGAGACGCAGCTGAAGGCAGCGGATGGGGCGGTGGCGGCTCGGCTTCCCGAGACGTATCAATGGCTGCTGGTTCCTGTCCAGGCGACACCGCAAGCGCCGCTCTCGTGGGAGGCGGTGCGCTTGACCGGGCAGGACGCGCTGGCGCCACGGGCAAGCAAGAAGCTGCGTAGCGAAGAACTGCTGATCGCGGCACTGGGGGCAACACGCCTGCGCATGGAAATGGACAAGGTGCCGCTGTGGCGGGGCAACCATGTCTCCGTCAGCCAACTGACGCAGGACTTCGCGAGCTACCTGTACTTGCCGCGCCTACGCCAGCCAATGGTGCTGGCAGAAGCTGCGCGCGTCGGGATCTCGTTGCTCACCTGGGAGCAGGACGGATTCGCCTACGCCGAGAGCTACGATGAAGTGGGGCAGCGCTATCGGGGCTTGCGGTGCAACACCGGCGTGATGTTGACGCCCGACGACAAGGGGTTGTTGGTCAAGCCCGAGGCGGCGCGCGCGCAACTGGACCAACAAGTTCCACCGCCTCCTGGGCCGGGACCGCAACCGGATCCCGGTCCAGGACCCGGACCAGGCCCAGGGCCCGACCCGGAGCCCGGGCCGAACAAGGTGCGCCCCAAGCGCTATTTCGGAACGGTGCAGTTGGACTCAGAACGTGTGGGCCGCGATGCGGGACAGATTGCCTCTGAGGTGATTGCGCATTTGACGGGCTTGGTTGGCGCCAAGGTCAGTGTCACCCTTGAGATCACAGCGGAGATTCCAGACGGCGCGCCTGAACATGTGGTGCGCATCGTGACAGAGAACGCGCGGACGCTGAGGTTCGGACCGCAGGGATTCGAGGCCGAATAGGCGAGCTGTCCGGGCCCTGCCTGTGCAGGATGACCGTTGCACCGTCATCGCGCGTGTCCGAAAGCTCGAGAGCCACAGGAACTGCATGGATAGTCGAAGCACGAGAGCACGAGAGGGAGAGAATGGAAGAACAAGAAGAGTCCTACGTTCATCGCGTGGTAGAGGGCCTGCCGCGGTCGCTGCTCGCGATCGATGGAAAGACGTTTGCGGCCATCGCACTGATGCAACGCTACGCGGGTCTGACTCGGGATCGCCGACGCAAGCTTCAGGATGGCGTCAAGGTCGGTCCGCGGGCCCTGGTCGGCGTGTCGCGCGAAGCGCCCAAGACGGAACGGACGATCCTCACCCACTACCTCAATCCGGGTTGTCGTTCAGGCAATTTTTGGGCTGTCGTGCGGGAGCTCACTGAGCCGACGGGGAGCGCGGGCGCCCAGACATACGCTCTGGCCATTGATCTTCAGTTGCTGAAGGCTTATGAACCAGACTGTCTAAACGGCGTGTTGGATGAGGCGGCACTCAGCTTGGCCTGCCCAGAGTGGGCGTCTATCCGGAAGCGCTTGGAAGGTGCGGTGAGACCAATCATCAAGAGCCCGCCGCTCGGCCTCTTCATGCTGTGGACCCGCTTGGTTGCCGATCTGAGCCGCTGGAGCACGCTGGATGCCGATCTGCGGACAAAAGTAGGCCACGCGATTTTCGCGCTGTCATCAGTCGGATGGACCAGCTGGTTCATCGATAAGGCCCTCAAGATCCGCCCCGAACTGGACGCCGAGCTGGGTGCCCTTGTCGCAGAGTCTGGGCAAGACAACCACGCTGCTGAGGTGACCAATGGGCTACCGCATGTAGAGAAGGAATCAATCGTGTCGACGGAGAACCAAAGCGTCAATTCCGCTTCGGGTAATCCGGTTGATCCAGCAAACGGGCAGACCTGGTCTGCATTGCTGCAGCGCCTCGACGAGTTGGTGGCAGAACTGAAGGGCCATCCGAACCGCGAAGCGGTATCGGATCTAGCCACACTTGCAGCAGAACTCGAGATGCATGGCTCAATGCTGCCGAGTCGAAAGCAGCCCGAGGCAATTCGCGTTGACGCCTGCATAGCAGATCTGGTCACCCACCTGCGCGCACTCCCTGGACGCGAAGGGCTCGACTGGTTTGACGAAGACCTGGTAGCTCAGATCGAAGCACGATGGAAGCTTGCAACAAGTGAAAGTGGCGATCCAGTGCAGCTCGGAAAGTTGGCCGACGATGCACTTGCCGCAACACAGCGCAGCAGTGACATCGCCGCCACCTTTCTGCAAGCGCTTGATGCCGCCAATGCGAGCCGCAAGGCTGTGGCAACAATTGAAGACGAACTGGCGAAGGCTAAGGGTTTCGCCGAACAGGCCGCCTGCAAACGCAGGCGCACCGAGGCACTTAAACATCAGATCGATGCCGACTCCACGTTGCAAGCTCGACAGGAGCAGTTGATCGATGCCGCCTCGCCCTTCGGCGAGCCTTTCGACTACACGCAGGATTACAGAGCGCTGCTGTGGGGCCGCACGGCGCAGTCTGGCGGAGTGGCAGACGAGTCGACAGGTCAGGTCCAAGACGCCTCCCAGCCGCAAGTGGTCGAAGATGTTGCTCCAATTGCAACTGCCACCCCGGATGGCACAACCCACAGGGCTGCAAAGCTCGTCGGCGAAGTCCAACCGGCCCCGACGCCCGAAGCATCTCCCATGGTGGAATCCGCAGCGGCCGCGGCACAGGTGTTCGATCAAACTGCTTTGCCAACGCCGCCGTCGGAAACAGTTGCGTCGCGATCTTCACCGCAACCAGCGAACGAGCTCGCAGCCGAAGGACCCGATCCTTACAACGATGCCGCGGGGGAGGCATGCCGTCCGATTTGGCAGCTGCTGGCCAACGGCCAGCCGGCGCTGGCCTTCCACGCTGCAAATTGGATCGGCGCAGCCAGCCCTGGCACGAAGGTGCCGTCGCCGGACCTATTGGCCGCCTCGGCTCTGGCGGGCGCCTTGACGCTGCCCGACGGTGGGGTTCAGGCGGCGCTCAGTGCCCGGTTCGAGCGACTCGATCCGCTGCAGTTCGCAACTGACACCCCGCGAGCTTGGCACGCGGCGGTCAATCTGCTCCTTGCGTCGGCTACCTTGCGTCCGATGATCATTGCGCCCAATACCGGCGCCGGCACGATCGCCGCCTACCTTCACCAAGACGGTCGATATCCGGCGCTGTACGCCCTTGTTCAACAGCTGCGCGAGCTCAGCCCACTTCTGATGGGCTTCCGCATAGAGCCGGCCGTACTTCGCCAGGCCAGGGGAGAAGCAGCAATACGTGCGGACCTCCAGGCGCTACAGCACACCGCCGAAGATTGGCTGCGAGTACAGGCGCCGGCATACACGATCAAGTTCGCCGCCGCGACGGGCGTGTGGCGTCAATGGCTGCGCGCCGGCGGCCAGATCGACAATTTGGTGGCGCCGGTCGTGCACAACCGCGTGGCAGATGTCGAGCGAGTTCGCGAGCAGATGGCCGCGATGTCGGACCACGATCACGTCCAGCGACTGATTCGCGACACGGATCGCAAGACGTTAAATCGTCGGCGTGGCGAGGATATTCATGCTGGGGCCCTTGATCACTTACTACGTTGCGTCGATGAAGCGCTGCGCCTGCCTCGACAGTGGATTAGCTTGGTCGATCTGCTCGGACGGCATGGCGACCGCCTGCGCGAGGTGCTCGAACAGGTGCATACCAATTTGCGAGAGAGCCGTCGGGCCGTCGAGGATGAGTTGTTGCGTGCGGCGGATCACGATCCATGGGGATTGATTCAGGCCGGGCAGGCACAGGCGCTGAGCGCCATGCGCGCCGTGCTCGCGCTCTTTGATTCGACTACTGACCTTCCCGTTACTGAGCCCTCTGCGGCGGATGTGGTTGGCCGACCGCTGCTCCTCATTCCGGATCTGCCGGTTTCTGAGGATTGGACTGTCGAGGCTGCGCCGGCGGCGGCGCTGTTGTCGGTCACGCATTGGCTGTCGCAACCTGTGTCGCCCGAGGGCGCCTTGCAGCAGCGACTCGAGCGCGGAGACCTACTTGGCGCCGACATGTTGCAGCTTGCCGAGATGAGCGACCCGCCGTCGGCGCATTTCCGGCAGGAGCGGGAGCGTTGGAGACAGGCTCTTCGCAAGGAGATCGCCGAATGTCGGCGCTCAGTCGAAGTGGGTTCGGCCTATGGCTATCTCCCAGACGCCGACCGGGGTCAGATCGAGAGCCGCCTGGCATTGTGGGAAGCACAACTTGAGGATGTACGTCGATTCGACGTGGCGATGGCGGAACTACAAGGCATACGAGCCAGGGTGACAGAGGCGCGGGGGGCGCGCGCGGAGCAAGTCCGCGAGGCCATGCGCGGAATCGCAGTCACAGGCGAGATGCAAGCTGCCGTAGCCGAAATTGAGAAGGCCCTCGCCGAAGGCGACATCGCAACGGCCAACGAACTCGTGCATTGGCTTGCGCAAGGACGGCCTGCGCCCGCCGAGCTAGATCAAGAAGACGGCGAGGGGTTCAACAAGTTCTTTCCTACAGCGATGCAAGCCATCGAGTCCTGGCTAGAGGGGCAGCGGCGAGACGCGATCGAGTTGGCCATCCGTCAAGGGCAATCGATTCCTGGTGTCGATGTTCATCGAATCGCCGGTGCCCAGCGTGATCAGGCAGCCAAGATGTTTGGCGCTTGGCTTGACATGAAGACGCATCAGGGCGCAGAGCAGTCACGACTCGAGCCGCTGCTCACTGGTTTGGGCTTCACCGTGAAGGCTCTCCAGCGCGCAGAAAAGGTCGCTGGACGTGAGGTCTGGACGCTTGATGTCTTGCCAGTTGAGGACCGGCATATTTGTCCGATTCCGTTATTCGGGTCTGGGGCGTCCGGCAAGTATCGAGTCGTTTGTGTGTGGGGGCGTCCGACCGAGGACGAACTTTTGCAGTGGGTGGGTGACTCTGCGGCCAGCCGACCCGCGCTGCTCTTCTACTTCGGGCGCATGACGGAGCGCAAATGGCGCGACCTGAGTCGTCTGGCAAAGACGAAGCGCCGATCGTTTGTGATGCTGGATGAAACGCTGCTGGCATACATTTGTTGTACGTCAGGATCCCGCCTCCAAACGTGGCTTGACGCGGCGCTCCCATTTTCCTTCTCGTCCCCTTACGACGCCACTGCCGGCTTGGTCCCGCCCGAGATGTTTTACGGCCGGGGAGTGGAACTCGATGCGGTTCGAGGACTGAATGGACGATGCTTCATCTACGGTGGTCGCCAGCTCGGGAAGACCGCGCTACTCAAGCGCGCAGAGCAGTCGTTTCACGCACCGGGCCGCGAGCACTACGCAAAGTGGATCGACCTGCGCGCCGAGGGCATTGGAGTCAGTAGGGCGGCTGGGGAGATGTGGATCACGCTGCACGAAAAGCTCAAGGAGCTACATGTCTTGGATGCACGCTTGGCGGCCCCCATTCCGGGAAAGAAGCAGGGCGTCGAGGGGGTGATCAGAGCGATTCGAGACTTTCTTACCTCCGACACCGACCGTCGGGTACTACTCCTTCTTGATGAAGCCGACCGATTCTTTGAACAAGATGGCCGCAACGACTTTGAGGAAACCCGACGGCTAAAGCAACTCATGGATGAGACCGGTCGTCGCTTCAAAGTGGTCTTTGCGGGTCTGCACAACGTCCTTCGGATGACCGAGCGGCCGAACCATCCGCTAGCGCACTTCGGGGAGCCGATCGAGATCGGCCCATTGCGCGAAGGCGAGGAAGTACGGGAGGCCGCCGATCTGATTCGGCGCCCGATGGCCGCGGCCGGCTTCGATTTCGAGAGCCGTGGGCTTGTAATTCGTATCCTGGCGCAGACCAACTACTACCCGAGCCTGATTCAGCTCTACTGCTCGCATCTGTTGCGCCACATGCTTGGCCAGGTCGCCAATCGGCAGCGGCCGAACGGGCCGCGCTACCTCGTCACCGATCGAGACATCGAGCAGGTTTATTCCAGCGATGCGTTGCGAGACGAGATCCGTGCCAAGTTCCGATTGACGCTCCAGCTAGATCCTCGCTACGAGGTAGTGGCGTATGCGATGGCGCTCGACCTGCTGCGAAATCGCTACTCGCAAAGTGACGGCATGCCTTGGCAGACGATTCGTCAGTCGGGCGCGATGCATTGGTGGCCGGTTGGCTTCCGTGATACCAGTGAGCTGGACTTCCGTGTGCTGCTAGACGAGATGGTCGGCTTGGGTGTGTTGCGCCGTGTCCCCGGTGGGCGCTACGTGCTGCGTAATCCGAACGTCTTGCTCTTGCTTGGCACGCAGGAGGAGATTGAGGCCGTACTCATCAAGGACCGAGAGCCCGCCGTCGAGTTCGAGTCGGCCTCGTTCAGACCGCCGCTCCGACAATCGCCCAGTTCAGCGTTGCGGAATGTGTTCACGTATCAGCAGCTTAGCAAGTTGCTGCAGCGAACGAACAACGTCACTATTGTTGCAGGAACGGCGACCGCGGGGATCGACCGCGTGGTGGCCAGCCTGGAGGACTACCTCGGAAAGGAGGCGACGCCGGTCGTGCTCACCAACTGCACAGATCGACAGTCCTTTGGGAATGCTCTAGCTGAGGCACTGATTGACCGCGAGAAGGACCTCGTCACGGCGTTCGTTGTGCCCGATTCGTTGCCCTGGACGGCGCTCTGGCTCGCCGAGGCTCAGCAACGACTGAAGCGCCTGCAATCAGGAAGCAAGTTCGCGTCGATCGTTTTTGTAGCCGAACCTGCCACGCTATGGCGCCTGCTCGGAGATGAACTGAATGGCGAGGACGAGCAGCCGCCATGGATGTCTTTGCTTCATTGGCGCGACGAATTCCTGCGCCACTGGCTCGATGAGCGCCAGCTGCAGTTGGACGCTGAGGATCGGCGCCGGCTAGGAGAAGCGACCGGCTATTGGCCGACGCTGCTGATGGACCTTGCGGGCGACTGCACCGAACTGCGCACACTGCGAGAGCGCTTGGCAACGGCCAGTGGGCGATGGTTCGAGCGTCCCGACCTTGCCGCTCTATGGAGAAGCCGGCTGGGGCTTGACGTCGCGGAACCACGGATGGTGATCGAGGTGCTGGCACGGCTTGGCGAGCCGGTGGACTCCAACGAACTGGCGCTTGTGGCAGAACTGCCGATTCGACGTGTGAAAAATAGCTTGCGATGGGGCGAACTGCTCGGCCTGACCCGCTCCGAGGGCGCTGATTTCTGGACTGTGGATCCGATCGCTTCGCTGGCACTGGTAGGCACGTCTAGGTGATGGACCGGTGGTCTCTGCCAGGTCCTGCCGGCTTCATTGCAGAGGTGGTGGAAGTATTGCGCGAAGGGGCCAACGTAGTCCTGGCGGCACCTGACTCAGCCGCCCTGGCACTGAGCGTGGCGATCGAGGATCGGCTGGCGAACGAGTGGCGTCTGACCGGTCCCGTAGAGGCCTCGGGCATATCGCCCATTGACGAGATCTACGCTGCACTGCAAATTGAGGATGGCCCCTCACCGCGCCGTAGCGTCGCTTCACTGCTTGCTGGTATCCAGACAAAGAGCCTCGTCATTGTCACGGGGGTGGACATGCCCAAGTGGCCGGCTTGGCAGCGATTCGTGGATGAGTACGCAAACGCGAGCCGCGCCGTTGCGGCTGTGGACCGGACGCAACTCCTGGTCATCGCCGGGGGTGTGCCGAAGTCCAGACTGCCCAGCAAGGCACCAGCATTCAGACCAATGATTTGGGACGGATATGTCGGTGAGGCTGACGTGTTCAGCTATGTGATCCAGGCGTGGCGTTCGAGCGGAGGGCGCATCGACGCGCAGGCCAAGTTGATCGCGCGAATCATCACGCGACTGGCGCTCTGGGACTTTGACTTGGTCGACCGACTCCTTGCACTAGACCCACGCGATCTGTTCGACCCTTGCGTGGCAATTGGCGAGGCCATCAACGGAAACGCGGCCTACGCGCGCGTCGGTACGACATGGGAGGAAGGAGGGCTCGCAGAGTTCGACGGGGAGGTTTCGCCCCATGCTGTGGCTCTCCTGCGTGAGGGTGACTCCAAAGCGGAGCTGCCGATGCGGCTGTGGGCGGCCCAGGCTGCTGAATTGCTTCCGGCGCTTGAGTTGAATCGAAGGCACTTGGCAAAGCGGATGAAGGACGCGCGTGTACCTCTGCCTGTGATCGTTCACGGCATGGAGATCTACGATCTATTGGATGTCGAGATCGGTCCGTTGTTGTGGCTCGCAAAGAAGCATCGCCTTCCGCAGGACATTGTGCGCATTGCGGAGAAGTACTGCAGCTTGCGGAACAAGCTGGCACACCTCTGCCCTTTGAACGCGGACGAGGCCCTCGATTCCGAGGTCTTTGCCCCGCGCAAGCGACAATGATGGGCAGCCGTCAGACGAACGAGTAGTCAGGCTTGGCCCGCTTTAGGCAGCAGCGGCTTGATGTCGGCAAGGTTGGCAATGACGAGCTGTCGCTCGCCCTTTCGGGGCACGCCACTCGTCTCGAAGTTCAGGGTCCGCAACGTGTAGAACAGCATGGCCTGTCGGCACGAGATCGACAACTTCCCGCCTTTCATTCCGTAGTCGAGCTCGACGCCCTGCCGCTGCTTTGGGGTGAGTGCAGCATCAGGCATTAGAACGAGTTCGACGTTGGTGTTCCACTCAAGATCATCTGCTGGATCGACGGTTGACGCCATCGGCTGACCTGCAGACAGGATGCGGCCGAACACGAAATCTCTGAATCCCTGGCGGAGGTGGCAGTAGGCACGCACGTGCCATCGCACGCCGTCGTAGCCGAACGCGTGGGGGCTGACGTAGCGCTTCTGCTCCTCTTCGCGGGCGATCGACTGGTAGCGAATCTGAAGCATAGCCTTCTCAGCCATGGCGCGTAGCATGAGCGTGAGTGTTTCGCGGTCAATGTTTCTCGACGGCAGCGGCACCGACGCCATCGGCGGACAGTAGGACAAGAACGCTTGGTCGCTCGCCAAAACTTTCCGCTCGACCGCGAGGAGTTGAGACAAGTACTGGCGTGGCCCCGAGGTCTCAAAGATCGGGGCGAACACTGCCGACGCGATGTAGGTGCGAGATCTGGCGTCGTACTGCAGGTTGCCAGGGGCGATTTCCGAATAGCGCGAGATATCGGCCGACGCCTGGGGGACCGAGATCTTGAAGAACTCGGTCACGTCACGGCGATTGATCCGTCCCTCCCATTGCAGGCGGAAGTCTATGAAGTGGAGCCGGCGCTCCTGGCTCCACTTCACCGAGCCCGAATCGCCCCCGTCGACAAGCCGCTGGTTGGCTGTGCGTGGTCCGTCGCTCAGGCCCGCTTCCCGCCCCCCCCGCTTCTGCGCCGCGTCGCTGGCTTGCTGCTCGTTGGATGCTGGGTTGCTGCGTGTGGTTTGGCTTGGCATGTCGCTAGTATAGTTAGTTGACGCGAATACAAAGTACGCGTATAGTTACTGTACTGGTTAGCGCTACCGGCCCGCAAGGTCTCTGCCCGCGAGGCGGGAGGGGCGGAAGCTACGACATCCCGCTACTTGGGTGTCGGTTGTCCGGACTTGATGCAACTCGTGGCAGTAGCCACTCACAGAAGGGAACCACAGTGTCGATCGTTAAAAGCTTCGCCGTCGGGCATGGCGACATGTTCTACGTCAAGCACAACAGCGACAACTTCACCATCATTGACTGCAACCTGAACGCTGAGACAGCCGAGGAGCGCATCGAAGAGTTGAGAAGTGCGTCGCAGTACAAGGGGATCGCCCGCTTCATTTCCACTCACCCCGACCAGGACCACTTTGGCGGGATCGAGCTTCTGGACGACGCGATGCCGATCGCGAACTTCTACGTGATCAAGAACCAGGCTATCAAGGATGAGGAGACCGAGTCGTTCAAGCGCTATTGCGCGCTTCGCGATGACGCGACGAAGGCCTTCTATATCTACAAGGGATGCTCACGAAAGTGGATGAACCAGGAGGGCGAGGGCCGGGGCGCCTCAGGCCTCAGCATCCTTTGGCCTGACACAAACAACTCGGACTTCAAGGAAGCCCTGACCGCCTGCAATGCCGGTGAGAGCTACAACAACACTTCCGCCGTGATCCGGTATGCGCTCGAAGGTGGCGCGAGCGTGATGTGGCTGGGGGACCTCGAAACCGAGTTCATGGAGCGGATCACCGACTACATCAAGCTGGAGAAGACCACTATCGTCTTCGCATCCCACCACGGCCGCGAGTCCGGAAAGATCCCGGACGCGTGGCTCGAGAAGCTCGACCCCCAGATCATCGTCATCGGCGAAGCGCCCTCGCGACATCTGAACTACTACACAGGCTACAAGAAGATCACTCAGAACAGCGCTGGCGACATCACGATGGAGTGCGTCGGCGACAAGGTTCACTTCTATGTGTCGAACCCCAAGTACACGCACAGCGGCCTGACGAACGAAGGTATGACTACCCTCGAGAACTACGTGGGCAGCATCACGGTGGAGACCGAGTACACGCTTCAAGGTGCAGCCGGCATTTCGAGGGCATGGCGGTGAACTGGATTTCGGCCCTCGGCCGCTTGCTCGATCCCTATGAACTGAGGGCGCGCCTCTTTCCAGGGTTGCTGGTTCTCTCTCCCGCGATCGCATTCCTCGCACTGTTGTACGGCAACAAGAACCCGCTGATCGTTGCGCTGAGCACGGTGATGGCAACGTGCGGCGGGCCCTATCTCCTTTCGAGTTTCGTCCGCAGCTGGGGCCAGCGGGCCCAGGATCGCCTCCATCGGGAGTGGGGTGCACAACCATCAACAATCTTGCTGCGGCATCGGGACAACCAGCTGCCGCGGTTGACAAAGCTTCGGTATCACGAACTTGTGGCGTCGCAGCTTGCGCTCATCGTGCCGAGCGCAGATGAAGAGCGACAAGATCCAGTGCATGCGGACCAGGTCTATGCATCGGCGTCCGACGCTTTGCGCCCGCTCACCAGTGACAGCAGAGCCTTCCCGTTCATATTCAAGGAACTGGTTGCCTACGGCTACAACAGGAATGCATACGGGTCGCGATGGGTGGGCTTCGGTGTCGCGCTGGCGACGATCGTGGCAACGTTGCTGCACGCCGGTGCACTGCGTTTGGAGCAGCCGTTGTTTACCCAGTCGGGCCTGGATGCAGCGCACATCCTGGTCCTGCTCGTTGCGGCTTGTCTGGCGGTTCTGTGGTGCGCCCACTTTACGGCCGAGACGGTCAAGCTGGCAGGTTTCAGCTACGCCAAGCGGCTGTGGGAGGCGTTGGAGAAGGTGCCAAAGAGGGGCACGCGCGTCCAGCGCAAGCGCGGCGGGAAGGCATCCGAAGGTGCGCCAGTCGTCGAGCAGTAGGGGGCCTAGAAGTCCAGTGGCTGAAGTCGATCGGTGTTTGTCTGCAAGCTGACTAGCTCACGATCTGAGCCAGTAGCCGGATAGCCTCGGCATCCACAACTACATTCGGGTGGTCTCCATGAATCTGATTGATTCTCTGAACACTGAAGCGGTCATGGCTTTGGAGCCGATCTACCTGCACCTATCGGTCACCGATCCTGAGGCCCTTGCGGCGTTGGCCGAGGCGGCCGAGGGCCGCGACCGGCAAGAGCTCGCCCTGACCGCGCTCAAGATCGGCATCCTGTCGCTTAAGGCTGCGCGGGGTACCGTTGACGGCATGGCGATCCGCCAGGAAGGTGATCGCCTGCTGGGCACCCTGGAAGAGCGTCTGAACAAGCACCGGGAGCTGCTCGACGAGACGCTCGGCGGTACGCTGCGCGGCTACTTCGATCCAGCGAGCGGTGCGTTCACCGAGCGGGTGCAGCGCCTGCTCAAACACGACGGTGAACTCGCGACGGTGATCGGTAGCCAGGTCGAGACGGCACGTCGGACGCTTGACGAAGTACTCGCCAAGCACCTGGGCGACGATAGTGCCCTGCAATCGTTGCTCAGTCCGGAAGAGGGTAACGAGTTCATCGAGGCGATTCGCGGCCAGATCTCGACGGCCCTGCTGCGGCAGAGCGAAGCGATTGCTGGCGAGTTTTCACTTGATCGGCCCGACAGCGCCCTGAGCCGCCTGGTTCGGGAACTGAAGGATCGCCATGGCGATCTGGAGCGCAACCTGGGGGAGCGCGTCACGTCGGTGGTCGGTGAGTTTTCGCTCGACAACAAGGACTCGGCGCTGTCGCGCCTGGTCGGCCGGGTCGAGCAGGCGCAGGGCCAGATCAGTGCCCAGTTCTCGCTGGACAACCCGGAGTCCGGCCTGACGCGAATCGTCCAGCGCCTGGAGCGTTTTGAAACTGCCCAGTCCGAGCGCTCGCGCGACTTCGAACTGCGCGTGACTTCGCTGCTGGAGAAGATCGTCACTCGCCGTGATGACGCGCGTCGCTCCACGCTGCACGGCAACGAGTTCGAGTCGCGCGTCGGCGAACACCTCCAGGCACATTGCCTCGCTGCGGACGACGTTTTCGACGCCGTCGGTGATACCTCGGGCGTGATCCCGCGCAGCAAGGTGGGCGACTTCGTGGTGACGATGGGAGTCGACTCGGCCGTGGCCGGCGCCAACATCGTGGTGGAGGCCAAGGCCAGTGGCGTTTACACCCTCAAGGCCACGCTGGAGGAGGCTGACGTTGCCCGCCGCAATCGGTCGGCGTCGGTGTGCCTCTTCGTGCACTCGTCGCAGACGGCGCCAGCCGGCCTGCCCGAGCTGCACCGCTGGGGCCTTGACATCGTGGTCGTCTGGGACGCTGACGATCCGGCCACCGACGTGCGTTTGAAGGCGGCCTACCTGTTGGCCAAGGCACTTTGCGTGCGCGCGAATCAACACAACGAAGAAGAGGCAGCCAGCTTGGCCGAAATGGATGTCGCCATCGAGGCCATCCGCAAGCAGATCGCCGGCTTCGAGGAGATCAAGACATCGGCACGCACGGTGGTCGGCGGCGGCGAAAAAATCCTCAACCGTGCGCGGCTGATGGAAGAAGAGATCGCCAAGCGCCTGTCGGTGCTGACCTCTCAACTCGACCGCCTTCGCGCCACGACCGTCGAAGGCGAGGGCTGAACCCGCATGCAGCTACGCGATGGGCTCTATCTCTTCTCGGCCACCGATCTGGTCGGCTTTCTGGAATGCGAGCACCTGACGGTGCTCGATCTCCAGAGCCTTCACGACGCCGACGCGCGTGCGTCCAAGTCCGTGCCTGATGAGTCCGCTGCGTTGATTGCCCGCAAGGGCGACGAACATGAGCGGGCCTACCTTGGCCGCCTGCGGGCCGAAGGCCGTGTGGTGATCGACATCGCCGCCGACGGCGGGGGCATCGACGACAAGCTGGCGCGCACCCTGGCCGCGATGCGCAGCGGCGTCGAGGTCATCTACCAGGCAACGCTGCGCGATGGGCAATTGTTCGGCCATGCCGACTTCCTGATGCGCGTTGATGGCGAGGCCTCGGACCTGGGGCCTTGGCGCTACGAGGTCGCCGACACCAAGCTCGCACGTTCTCCGAAGGCCAAGTTCCTGGTGCAGCTGGCGTTCTACAGCCACCTGCTTGCGCTGGCGCAGGGAGCGGAGCCGAGGCAGATGCACGTCGTGCTCGGCGACCAGACCGGGCGGGCGTATCGGTGTGCCGACTTCATGCACTACTTCCGCGCCCTGCTTGTTCGTTTTCTGGCGCGCATCGACATCCTGGCCGGTGGTGCCGATCCCGGAACCTACCCGCTGCCCTCCGCACACTGCGACCTTTGCCACTGGAGCGATCGCTGCGAGGCGCAGCGCGTCGCGGACGACCACCTGTGCCAGGTGGCGAACATTTCGCGTGTGCAGTGGACCAAGCTGGAGGTGGCAGGCATCGACACCCTGGCAAAGCTGGCAGCTGTACCGCCTGGCAGTGTCATCCCGAAGATGCATACTGACCTCATGGCCCGTCTGCAGTCGCAGGCAGCGCTGCAAGAAGGCGCGCGCCGGACCGGTCACCGCGAAGTGATCGTCCTACCACCCGACGCCGACGCAAGGCGCGGTTTCCATCGCCTACCGGCACCCGACCTCGGGGACATGTTCTTCGATATGGAGGGTGACCCGCTGGAGGACGGCGGGCTCGAATACCTCTTTGGCGTCTGGTTTCTGGAGCAGGGTGCGTGGGCCTTCCTCCCGTTCTGGGCCCATACCCGAACAGAAGAGCGCGTCGCCTTCGAGCAATTCATCGACTTCGTGGCCGATCGGCGACGGCGGCATCCCGGTGCGCACGTCTACCACTACGCCAGCTATGAGGAGACTGCCCTCAAGCGCCTGGCCAGCTGGCACGCGACGCGTGAGGTCGAGGTGGACAACCTGCTGCGCCAGGGCGCTCTGGTTGACCTCTACAAGGTGGTGCGCGAAGGCATCCGCATTTCGGAGCCGAGCTATTCGATCAAGTACGTCGAGCACTTCTATCGGCCGCCGCGCGCCGGTGATGTACAGAACGCGGGCGCAAGCATCGTCTTCTACGAGCGTTGGCGCGAGACGCGCGACCCACAGCTGTTGCAGGACATCCACGACTACAACCGCGACGATGTCGAGTCCACGCAACAGCTGCGAGATTGGCTGCTCACGCTGCGTCCCTCGGGCGTGCCCTGGCGGAATCGAGTTGCCGCTGCCGCTCCAGATGACGGCGGCGAGGCCCCCGCGCTCACGCGCGCGCAAGAGGCCGAGCAGAGGCTGGTGCGGTATCGCCGGCGACTCGTGGATACGCTGCCGGCTGAGCGCAGTACGTGGACATCGGAACACCACGTCTGCGAGCTGACCTATCAGCTGCTGGACTTCCACCGCCGCGCCGACAAGCCGGGCTGGTGGGCGCTGTTCGCCCGCATGGACCTCAGCGAAGAGGAGCTTCTGGACGACCCGGAGTGCCTGGCGGGTCTGCAACTGGACCCGGCGCATCCACCAGCGCTGGACAAGCGGTCCACCATCTACACCTACCTGACCCCCGAGCAGGAGTGCAAGCTCGCGACCGGCGCTGAATGCACCCGCGCCGACACCGCCGAGAAGGTCGGCAAGCTGGACTACGACGAGGCGACTCGGCGAGTGAGACTGAAGATCGGACCCAAGAAGGATCCGTTGCCGCCGCGCCTGAGCATCGGTCCTTCGGGTCCGATCGAGTCGAAGGTGTTGGTCAACGCGCTGTACCGCTTTGCGGACAGCCATATTGCCGGCGACGACAGGTATCCGGCGCTGTCGGGGCTGTTGCGCCGTGCACCGCCGAAGCTCGCTGGCTGGTCGGTGGGCCAACCCATCATCGCGCCAGGGCAAGAGATCCTGGCGGGGAGCCTGGCCGCGGCGCAAGCGATGGACCAGACCTGCCTCTATGTCCAGGGACCGCCCGGGTCGGGCAAGACGTACACCGGTTCGCGAATGATCGTCGGCCTGCTCGCGGCCGGGTGGCGTGTCGGCATCATGTCGAACAGCCACAAGGCCATCAACAACCTATTGAGCGGTGTGATGGGTGTCGTGACCGAACGGCGGCTGGATGTGCGCGTCGTCAAGAAGTGCACGGTGGGACGTGCGGACACCGAGTTCGACGGAGCTGGCGGGGTCGCCAACTTGTATTCGAACGGCGACGTGTGGGCGTCCGCGGCAAGGCTGGTGGCAGGGACGGCGTGGCTTTTTGCTGACCCGGACGCAGACCAACAGTTCGATGCCCTGTTTGTCGATGAAGCCGGGCAGGTCGCGTTGGCCAACCTGATTGCCGCCGGCACCAGCGCCCGGAACATCGTGCTTCTTGGCGACCAGATGCAGCTCAGTCAGCCGGTGCAGGGGGTGCATCCCGGCCGCTCGGGCGAGTCGGGGCTGGACTACCTGTTGGATGGTGCTGCCACCATCGCGGCCGACCGGGGCATCTTTCTCGCGACCAGCTACCGCATGCACCCGGCCGTCTGCCGGTTCATCTCCGATGCGGTGTACGACGGCCGCCTTCAGCCGGAGGCAGGCAACGCGGCTCGAACCTTGGTCCTCGGCGACGGCACGCACCGGCTCCTGCGTCCTGCGGGCATCATTCATGCGCCACTTGCGCACGAAGGATGTTCCCAGCGCAGCGAAGAGGAGGCACGGCTGGTTGCGGAGGTGTACGCGAGCGCACTGCAGCAGAGGTGGACCGACAAGCAGGGCGCCGAGCATCCGATGACACCATCGAACATTCTGGTCGTGGCGCCGTACAACGTGCAGGTCAACCTGCTCAAGCGTGTGCTGCCTGATGGCGCGCGCGTCGGCACCGTCGACAAGTTCCAGGGCCAGGAGGCCGAACTGGTCATCGTGTCGATGACTACATCCAGCGAACAGGACCTGCCACGGCACATTGAATTTCTCTACAGCAAGAACCGCCTCAACGTCGCGGTCTCACGCGCCAAGTGTCTGGCGATCGTGATCGCCAACCCGGCGCTCACGGCCATCAAGTGTCAAACGCCGGAGCAGATGGCGTTGGTCAACACGCTGTGTTGGGTGGCGGAGGCCGGGCGGCTACAGTGACATCAGAATGGCAAACGTCTTTTTCACCGGCAAACGAGATCAGTTCTTCCGACCCCTGACCCACGGGGACAGAGAGTGCTGTGCCGCTGTGCTTCGGAGCCTGTATGACCGTGTGCATGGGCCGAATGCCGACTATTCCGAGGCGCTGACCCGTGAGCTGGTGGTCAGCATGATCTTCCAAGTACTTGTGGATCCGGTACTCCGGGCGTTGGCATTCGAGCCGGGAAAATCGATCTCTGCGGAGGAAGAGCGCACGTATGCCGGCGAGCTCGTGCGCAAGTTGAAGGAACACGCCTGGCTCGAAGACTACAAAGATCCGATTGACCTCAAGCCGACACTCAAGATGACACGCGCGGGCAAGGAGGTCGCCGAGGTCCTCTCCAACCTGGACAACTCGCGCGCTCGTACTCGTCAGCGAAATATGCGTTCCGCCAAAAAGGCGTTGGCTGCCTTTGTGACCGGCCATGACGTGGACGAGTTGCTGGATGGATACGACTTCGCCACCCGCGTGGTTCAGGACCTGCAAGATGACATCGAGTACTTCCGCACGCTGATCCAGAGCCTGACGCGCGAGGCGCTTGAGCAGAAGGTCGCGTGGAGCGAATTCAACGAGTTCATCGAGAAGCGATTTGCCAAGGAGTACGCGGTGCGCCTCGTAGCCGATTCGGCTGAACGGCACCGTGGCCACATCGTCGAGCAGCTCGACCAGATCCGAGCGCTGCCCGCAGAGATTCGCAACAGCGTGGACGCCAGCCTGCTGCAGCGCGCAGCCTGGTTGGAGCCTCAGGTGCAGCTTCGCAGTCCGATGTTGTGGTTGTGCGATCGAATGGAAAGCATGGTCGAGGCGGCCTGCAGCCTGAAGCTCCCGATGCTTCGGTCGGAGATGAACAACTATGTGCGGCGGTTCACCAGTCTGCTGAGGCAAGCCTTGTCGCTGGACTACAGCGCACAGTCACCTCTGGGGCGCGCGATGAGTCTGCTGAAGGAGCAGCCCGACGTAGACCGCCATGAGTTTTTGGACGCGATGGCCGAGCGGATGGGTACAGCCGAGATTCGCCTGGCCGGTGCCGCCTTGCGTTGGACCATGCGTGAACGTGAAGTTGAGCGAGGTGCGTTGGCGCCGTTGGTGGTGGACGAAGCCAGCCGCATCGAGGCGGCCATGCGCCGCGCCGAAGCCGAGGCATTCGCGTTCAGCGATCAAGAGGTGCTCGCCGGGCTGCTGCCGTTCTTCAAGGAAGGTCGGTTGTCGCTCGACGAGTTGCCGGTGACGACCGCCACCGAGGCCGTGCGTGTGCTGCATGCTGTGGGTGCTGCGCGCTCGTCGGAGGGCAAGCGGTTTCTCAAGGCGAAGAAGATGCCTGCGGTGTTCGGCAACGCCTACTTTTCTGCCGACAACTTCGAACTCCAGGCCGACCTCTCGTCGCTTTCTGGCGGCGACCGCTGAGACACCCGGCCATGATTCAGTCACTGCAACAGTACCTGGACGAGCGCCTTCGAACCGAAGGTGCCGGAGGTGTCAGGGCCGACAGATTCGCCGAGGTGGCCGGTCGGTTGCTGTCCTCAGGCATCCTGTGGCGCGAATTTTCGCGTCCCGAAGCGGAGCTGTATGACGAAGCAGCCCAATGCGAGCAGCTGCTGCGAGAGTACTTCGCCGCCACCGGCTTTGTGCTGACCCACGACGCCGACGCCACAATCTTTCGGCTGTATCCACCGGGCGAAGGCGGCGATGGCGACGACGACGGGGTCAAGCGACTGAAGGCTCGGCTGTCACGCGACTTTGTCGCCGCTGCCATCGCCCTGCGATTCCTCTACACCGAGGCCCTCACCGGTAAACGGGAACTCGTCAATGAAGTGCTGGTGATCAGCCTGGAGGAGTTGTCGCAGGCGGTGGTGTCGTTGTTGGCGCACTCATTGCCCGCTTCGAACGCAGATCGGCTGGGCTTGTTGCGCGACCTGCGCAAGCACCGCATCGTGCGTTTCAACGACGGCGAGGGCGCCGGCGGCATGGAGATGTTGCTGAGCGTGCTGCGTCCGGTGATGAGCTACGTGAGTGACGAGGCCCTGGACGATGCCTTGACGATCGCGGGGCAGGCTGCTGCCGTGCGTTCGTCGCGAATGGCCGAGCGCGATGTTGGAAGCTCGGTAGCGGCGGGCTCCGATCCCACGGCCGTTGTACCACCGGTGGTCGAAGACGCTACTGCGGCGGCACCTGCGCAAGGGAGGCTGCTGTGAGGATCTCCAAGCTCATCACTTGGCAGTGGGGTTCGCTGGAAAGCCGGGAGTGGGCCTTCTCGGACGCGGTGCTGCTGACGGGCGAGTCCGGTTCGGGCAAGTCGACGCTGCTGGATTCGATCCAAACCCTGTTGACTGCGGCACACCAGCATCTGGTGCAGTTCAACATTGGGCAGGACGAATCCACGCAGAGCCGGCGGGGCGGCAAGGAACCGCGCACCTTGGCCGCCTACGCCCTGGGGCAGCAGGCGGATGGCGTGTTCTTGCGCAAGCGATCGACCAGCTATGTAGCCTTGGTCTTTGAGCCCTCCGAAGACGCCGGTGAAAATGAGCCACCCTTCACCGCGCTGGTGGGCGTTGAGGCCCATGAGGATGCGAGCAAGGCCGCTCTTTCAAAGAGCCTGTTCTTCATCGTGCGCCGGGGGCTGAGCTTGTCTCAGCTGCTGCACCCCACGGCGGCCAACATGCAACCGGCGCCAGTAGTTCTGAAGGACCTGTATCTGCACCTGCAGCACCAGATTCGCGTGGGGCCTGAGGTGGTGCAGCGCTTCGAGGACAAGACCAGCTACCTGACCCACCTGTATGGCGCCATGATGGGCAAGACCGCGGTGTCGGAGGCCGAGGCCTTCAGGGCCGCCAAGTCCATCGTGAAGGCGATGGCATACAAGGAGCTGGGCAACGTCAACGACCTCGTGCGCGATGAGATCCTCGATGCGCACGACTTCAGCCGCGACCTGGACAAGATGCGCGAGCTGATGCGCTCGATGGCTGGCCTTAAGGCCGAGGCCGAGCGGCTGCAACTCAACATCGAGCGGCTCGAAGCCGTTGCCGCAGCAGCCGGACGGGTGTTGGACGAATCGCGCCGCTTCGTCGTGACCACCATCGCGCATGGGATGCGTGCGGTGGATGATGCCGAGGGGGAGCTTGAGTCGGTGCGGCGGCAGATGGCGTTGCAGGTCAAGCGGAACCAGTTGCTTGAAGATCGTCTGCAGAACCTGCGCGACGGCCAGAAGCAACTGGAGGGGCAGTTGTTCGCCGTGCAAACGCAGCTGGCGGCCAGCGACGTGGCGCAGCGCAAGGCCGCCCTGGAAAGCGAAGTCCGTACCCTTCAGGAGCAGTTCCGCAGCCACTGGGCCGCGACCATGAGTGGAGCCGGTGCGATGACGCGACTGATGGCTCAAATGAAACAATTGCTTGACCTGGACCTCACGGCGGCGCCAGCGCTGGCAGCGGCAGTCGATGCGCTCAGGCCAACGGCGCAGGCGGTGTTGCGCCCCTGGCCGGCAATTGCCGCCGTGCTAAGCCGGGAAGCGAAGCTCGACGCCGACTTCCCGGCTTTTGATCTGGAGAGCTTTGACGCCGACCTGGTGCGTCTGGAATACGGCGTCCGGGGCCACGACGAGTCGCTGTCGGGCGCTGTTGTCACTGCGATGGCACAGGCCAGCCAACAGCGCGCGCTGCTTGCAGATGAACGTACGCAGCGGGATGCGGAGTTGCGCAATCTCCAGGCCGGCCGGCCACCAGCGCCGGATGCCGTGCGCGTCGCGCTGGAACTGTTGGAGCGCGAGTTGCCACAGGCACGGCCGAGCATCTTGTCGCAACTGGTTGAGCCCAAGCCCGGGACGACCTGGCAGAACGCCATTGAAGGCTACATGGGCGGTGACCGCTTTGCGCTGATCGTGGAGGCTGGACTTGAAGCTGCTTGCACGCGGATGGTGAAGCGCAGGTTCGCTCAGCGCTCACCCAAGGTGGTGCAAGGCAGCAAGGCGATGGAAGACACGAGAGGCCGTGCCCTCGACGCCAAGGCCGTGATGCACGAACTGGTGTGCACGCATCCCGTGGCCAAAGCGTTCCTATTGGCCCAGTACGGAAAGGTCCGCAAGGTGGACACCGAGGACGAGCTTGCGCGCACCTCGCAGGGGTTAATGGAGGAGGGCATCGGCAGCCGGGGCTACGGCATGTTCTCGTGCCGGGCGCCGGACCAGGATCTGGCCTTCGGCGAAGCGACGCGCAAGCGCCGCATGCTTTGGTGCGAGCAGGAAGTGTCGCGACTCGAAAAGGCCATCGCCGGCCTCGACGACCTGCAACGGTCCCTGGGTGCCGTGTCGCGGATGTTCTCGGGCGCGGCGTTCATGGCGTTTGCGCCGCTGATGGAAGCGGTGTTGTCCAGTCAGCTTCAATACGCGAACGCAGCGCGATCGTTGGCGGCACTGGACTTATCGGCGATCGAAGCACTGGAGGCCGAGCGGCATGCACTTGGCCTGCGCATCAAGGCCGGCAAGGATGCCTACGACACTGAGTTGCTCCAGGTCGGCGAGAACAACAAGACGCTCAAGGATCTCGGCCTGCGCGAGAAGGGCCTGCTCGAACGGCTTCCGGCGTTGCACACGGATCGCACAAACGCCATCGTGTGGGCATCACGATTTGTGCAGGGTGCGCCGGAACTGGCGACCGAAGCGCAGCTGATCGAGGAAGCCAAGGCCCTTGCTGACAGCGCCGAGGTCAGTTTGGATGCGCTGCGGCACCGCATCGGCGTGATGAACTCCGGCCTGCCAGCGGCGCTGCGCGAAGTCGGATCCAGCGTGCACAACTACTTGATGGGTGTGCGCAATGACCAGGAGCGCTTTGTCTACCTCGATCCCCCGAAGTCATTCGAACGTATCGAGGAGGTTTTGCCGCCTCTGTTGGGCTTGCGCAAATCAGTGGATGAGCAGACGCGCCGCCAGCGCTCGATCGGCTTGGCCGAAAACCTGGGGCGGTTGCAAGAGGCGGAGACCAGTTTCAACGCGGTCTTCACTACGAGTTTCTGCTTCAAGGTTCGAGATGAAGTGCGGCAGGGCGCATCCACCTTGCAGAAGCTCAATCGACATCTGAAAGACATCCAGTTCGGTACTGACAACTACCAACTCGAATGGGCTTGGGTGCCGCGCCTGCAGAAGGTGTTCGAGTTCTTCGAGGCGATGGAAGGCCTGGTCGATACGTTCGAAAAGGATCACGGCTCCATTTTTGACTCGACCCGCCTGAGCGACAGCCACCGCGAGACGGCGGGTGAAATCAGGCGGTTGCTGCTGGCCAACGATCAGGGCGCTTCGGAGCGCGCCTTGAAGGAATTGGCCGACTATCGCAACTACCGGCGCTACGACATCATCCGCCACAGCCCAGTGGGTCAGACCAGGCTCTCGACCTGGGGGACGGGCTCAGGCGGTGAACTGGAGACACCGTTCTACGTCATCCGATCGGCCGTGCTGGCTCACGCCTTCGGCCACTTTGGGCGCGACCGGCGTGGTGCGTCAGCACTGCGGCTGATGTTGTCCGACGAGGCATTCTCGAAGATGGACGAATCGCGGTCGCGCAGCGTGCTGCAGTTCCTTTCGAAGACGCTGGGCCTGCAACTTGTTGTCGCAATGCCAACGTCCAAGTCGGGCGCCGTCAAGCCTGAGTTCGACAAGGAGTTCACCTTCTCCAAAGTGCTGGCGTCGCGTGACGGAACCGAGCTGTTTGTCAGCGAGGTGCAGGAGAAGACCATCAAGCGGGAACCGATCGCCAGGCTCTGGTCGGAGCACGCCGCACGAGCGAGAGAGTCTGGTCGTTTGGCGCACGAGATTCTCAAGCAGGAGTCAGCCGAACTTCCCGTAGACGATGCCGTTCGCCCCGTCGCCGATGACCATGGATGAGTCGATACTCCCTGCGGTCCCACGTGCGCCGGCCCCACACCCATTCCTGATCAAACTGGCCATACGCCTGCTCACCAAGGCGGATCGTTCGGATGCCGGCCGCGCGGCTCGATTGAAGCTTGATCGCAACGCGGCGCCCGAGCTTTACGACCATGTCGATGCCGAGGCCCTTCGCCGCCTAGAGCTGCTTCTGGATGAGCTTTGCACCACGGGCTGGGTACGCTTGATCTTGACCAAGGCCAAGGACTTCGCCGGCTTTGTCGACAGAAATCCTCAGCTGGAGCTGCTGGATTTCGAAGCTTTGGCTGGCTGGTCCGGCTTTCAGCGCCGGGAGGAGCGATGGAACCGTCAGCTTATCGCCCACCTTCGCGACCACTGGGACCAGGCACCAGATCCTGCGAAGCAGGAACTCCTTGACTACCTAGGTCGAAGCCCTGTTCTAGCGCTGGCGGAGATCCCTACACAAGATGCCATGCATTGCCTGAGTGCTCTAAGGCAAATTTGCGCGTCAGGGGCATCGATGCCTTTGCGCGAGGCATCCGCCAGAGTCTTTCACGGGCGGTCCAAAGTACTTGATAGCCGTGATGAACTGCTTCGATTGCTGGGCGCGACCACTGGTCAGTTCTGGGAGTCGCCGATTCAGCTCCTGGTGGACATTCCGCCCGCATTTGATGAAGCCCTGTTCATTGAAAACCTCGTGACGTTCGAAGAGATGGCGGATCGGCGCCAGCCTGGTTGGTCGCGGAGTGTGCTGGTCTACGCCGCAGGCTTCAAAGGAAGCGCCAGGCGCCTGCGCTCGCGCCAAGGGTGCCGCATCTATGTTCGTTCCAGCCACGGCGAGACGCTGGCGTTGGATCCTTCAATCAGCCGTGGTCTGGATGCAGTCGGTGCGTGGTTGTTCGGTCGATCGGCGTTGCCCGTCTGCTTCTTTGGCGATCTCGACTATGCCGGAATGCAGATCTTGGCGAATCTGCGTGAGGTCTTTCCTGGTGCTCAGGCATGGCGGCCGGGATATGACGCACTGGTTGCGAGGTTGTCCTCCGGAGGAGGGCATTTGCCAGAGATGGCGTCGAAGGAGCGCCATGTCGATCCGGGAGCCACGGGTTGTGAGTACGCTGACACTGAACTGCTTCGCCTGATGCGACAGCATGGTCGCTTCGTTGACCAAGAGGTGTTTGGGTGTGCCAATGCGTGATCGGCCACCAAGCCACTTCTCGCGTTTCGTCGAGCGTCCATTTTCGGACCGGGACTGCGCGGTTCAACTAACACCGCGTCGCGCGGGATGGGTGTCAGAGTCCCATCGCGCCATGCAGCTCCGATGGCGGTGACCCGAATCAACGCCCAGCCAGAGCGGTTGCCACGCGCAGGACGTCTCGAAGCATGCCGATGTCGACGGCCTCTGCCGGGGTACGCTTACCGAGTGCGCCGTGCCGCTTCAGCATGAACAGCAACTTGCTCGAAGCGCTCTCCTCGCCGAGGGCCCTCACCAGCTCGGCAAGGGCGATCCGGTCGAATTTCAGCGCCTCCGACGGGTACCAGTGCTGACCTCGAACGAATAGCGAAAACACCTCACCCCGCCGGCGTGCCGCGTCGACCGACTGGCGCTTCACGCCCCAGTGACTCTCCAGGACTGAAACCGGCACGAGCGTGCCGTCCTGTGTCCATTTCACAAGCCTGGCTTCACCACGGAGTTCAGCTGCAGCGACCGCAGGCTTGGCTTCTTCCGGTGGGGGAGCGACGCTGACTGTGACCCGGCCGAGCCTGTGCTCCTTCAGCATCAATTTGAGCTCGGCGATCAGACGCTGCTGATCTCGTGGGGCGGCACCCGCGAAGACGACTTCAAAGCGAAGACCGGCACCCTTGGTAGCGTTCCCGGTGGGGCGATGGCGCGCAGTCGTCATCTCGTTGGCCTCACTTTCGTGATAGCAAACATAGCATACAGAGCAGACTAAGCAAGTCCGAGGCAGCAACCGGCGGCCGGGAGGTCATCGCGACGCCGGCGCTTCCCAAATCTCGATCGGCGGCCACGCCAGCAGTTCGGCCGCGAGTTTCAGATGGTCAAGGCGCTCGCGCCAGTCGCCGCGGCTGAGTTCGAGCGCGAGCGGAGGGTGCGCCATGGGGACCAAACGCTGTCTGGCCTGCGGTGACACCCTCCCGCTGAGCAGCCGGGTCCCCGACCAGAGCTATTGCTCGCGGGCGCAGTGTCAGCGCGAGCGCCGCAAGCTCTGGCAGCGAGAGAAGAAGCTTCTTGACCCCGCCTATCGCGAAGCCCAGGCCATCGCCCAGAAGGAATGGGCAGAACGTCACGTCGACTACTGGCACCGGTATCGCGAGCAGCACCCCGACTACGTCGACCGCAACCGCACCCAACAACGGGTCAGGAATGCGTCCCAGCGATCGCGCTTGCCAATTGCAAAGATGGACGCGTCACCACCCACTTTGCCACTGCCATCAGGCACTTACCGGCTGGAGCTCAAAGACGCCGGAGGAGTTGCAAAGATGGACGCGTTCACGGTCGAAATCACCGTGCTGACAACGACTTAGTGCTGTTTCCCGGTGGTTGCAAAGATGGACTCTATAGACGACCCGGGGCCGCCGCTGTTACCTTTTCCATCTCGCCGACCCCATGACTGACGCTGCACTGGGCCAGCACTACATCGCCTCGAGGTCGACGACCCGACTGGCTTTGCCCGGCTGCATAGCCGCAAAGGACATGCGCACCATGGACAGCGATGAACACCTAGACAATGTGCCCGTGCCGCCAGCACGACTGCGAGCCGCCGAGTACGTGCGTATGTCGACCGAGCACCAGCAGTACTCGACCGAGAACCAGGGCGACAAGATTCGGGAGTACGCGGCCTGTCGTGGCATCGAGATCGTTGCTACCTACGCCGACGAAGGCAAGAGCGGCCTGCGCATCGATGGTCGACAGGCCCTGCAGCGTCTGCTGCAGGACGTGCAAGCCTCCGGCGGGGTCGACTTCCAGGTCATCCTGGTCTACGACGTGAGTCGATGGGGCAGATTCCAGGATGCCGACGAGAGCGCCTACTACGAGTACATCTGTCGCCGTGCTGGCATCCAGGTCGCCTACTGTGCCGAGCAGTTCGAGAACGACGGTTCGCCGGTGTCCACCATCGTCAAGGGCGTCAAGCGGGCGATGGCTGGCGAGTACAGCCGAGAGTTGTCGGCCAAGGTATTCGCTGGTCAGTGCCGTCTGATCGAGCACGGCTTTCGTCAGGGCGGGCCCGCCGGGTTCGGTCTGCGGCGCACGTTAGTGGATGTCAATGGTGTCATGAAGGCCGAACTGGCGCGCGGTGAACACAAGAGCCTGCAGACCGACCGTGTCATCCTGATGCCGGGCCCGGATGACGAAGTGCGCATCGTCAACGACATGTACCGCTGGTTCGTCGATGAAGGGCTCAGTGCCACGGAAATCGCCAGCCGCCTGAACCGCATGGGTGTACGAACTGACTTCGGTCGCGATTGGTCTCGCTCCACGGTGCACGAAGTCCTAACCAACGAAAAGTACCTGGGGCACAACGTCTACAACCGGGTGTCGTTCAAGCTGAAGAAACTTCGGGTGGAGAACCCGCCGGACATGTGGATCCGCAAGGAAGGTGCGTTTGAGGGCATCGTGCCGGCGGAAGTCTTCTACACCGCGCAGGGCATCATCCGTGCGGCTGCCCGTCGCTACAGCGACGAAGAGCTGATCGAGCGCCTGCGCGGGCTGTACCAGCACCGCGGCTTCCTGTCCGGCCTGGTGATCGACGAAGCCGATGGCATGCCCTCGACATCGATCTATGTGCACCGCTTCGGCAGCCTTATCCGCGCCTACCAGATGGTGGGCTACACGCCCGATCGGGACTACCGGTATCTGGAAATCAACCGACTGCTGCGGCGCATGTATCCGGAGACCGTCCAGAAGATCGAACTCGGCGTTGCCGACCTTGGCGGCAGCATCGTGCGCGATCCTGCAACCGATTTGCTGGTGGTCAACAGGGAGTTCAGCGTGTCGATCGTGCTGGCTCGTTGCCAGCCCACCGCCATCGGCAACGGCCGATGGCGCATCCGGCTGGACACCAGCTTGGCACCGGACATCTCGGTGGCTGCTCGGCTCGACCAGGACAACAAATCGATCCTGGACTACTACCTGCTCCCGCGGCTTGATTTTGGGCCGTCGCGCATCAGCCTTGCGGATCGAAACCCGGTCGAGTTTGAGAGCTACCGCTTCGATTCGCTCGACTACCTGTACCGCATGGCCCAACGCGCGCGATTGAGGTTGGCGGCATGAGCGACGAGGTCTCCGTCCAGCCGGTCAGGCTGCTGCCGATCTCACAGATCGAGGTACTGAACACCCGCGAGCGAAACGGGCGAGCTTTCGCCGAGATCGTGACCAACATCAAGACGATCGGGCTGAAGAAGCCGATCGTGGTGACGCCCCGGCCGAAGCCTGACGGAACCGAACACTACCTGTTGGTCTGCGGCGAAGGGAGACTCAACGCCTTCCGCTCCCTGGGCGAACGCGACATACCGGCTCTGGTGGTGACCGCCACCGACGAGGACGCGTTCATCATGAGCCTGACCGAGAACATCGCTCGCCGGCAGCGTCGACCGCTGGAATTGTTGGCTGGTGTCGAGGAACTTCGTAACCGCGGCTACAACGCCAAACAGATCGCCGCCAAGACGGGGCTCGCGCAAAAGTACGTTCAGGGCATCCTGACCCTGCTCCAGCAAGGCGAGCAACGTCTGGTGGAAGCTGTCGAGAAGGGCGCGATCCCGCTCAATGCTGCGCTGGCCATCGTCGGCGCGGGGAACGACACCACTGCCGTGCAGGCCGTGCTACAAGAAGCCTACGAGGCCGGCACCCTGCGCGGCCGTCGCCTCATCGATGCCCGCCGCCTCATGGAACGACGCGAAAGTCTGGGAGCCACGCTCGACCGCCGAGCACCCCGCAAGATGGGTGACGTGACCTCGTCCAGCCTGGTACGCAACTATCAGCGGGAAGTGGACCGGCAGAAGGCGCTCGTCCGCAAGGCCGCCTTCACGCAGCAGCAGCTCCTGTTCACGGTCAGCGCGCTGCAACACCTCTTCGTGGACGAGAACTTTACGAACCTGCTGCGCGCCGAGGGACTGGAGACCCTTCCAAAATTCATCGATGAACGGGTCTGGGCCAAGGGGCGGCGGCCATGACCGCCGTTGCCCTCGGGTTCAAACTGGAGCCCATAGCGCTGCGGCTCGACCAAGTCTTGCCGTGTCGCAAAGTGCCCGCCGGCCTGCCAGCGTCTAGAAAGTACAAGCAGATCCGGGCTTCCATCGAGGAGGTCGGCCTGATCGAGCCGCTGTCGGTGTCGCCCGTCCCGTCCAGCGAAGGCCAGTACCTGCTGCTGGACGGTCACATGCGGCTCATCGCCTTGCGAGACCTCGGGAAGGAGTCGGCGCCCTGCCTCGTCGCAACCGACGACGAGGCCTATACGTACAACAGTCGCGTCAATCGGCTGTCGACGATCCAAGAGCACTTCATGATCCGTCGAGCCATCGCCGGCGGACTCTCGCCGCAGCGCCTGGCCAAGGCCCTGTGCGTCGACATCAGCCACATCACCAAGAAATCCAATCTGTTGGAAGGCATCTGCCAAGAGGTGATCGATATCCTCAAGGACCGGCAGTTCTCGGCTGAGCTCGGACGAGTGATTCGTAAGATGAAGCCGAACCGGCAGATCGAGTGCGCCGAGCTCATGGCCTCGGCCAACAACCTTACGGTGTCGTATGCCGAGGCTCTGCTGGTGGCCACGCCGGTTGAGATGCTCGTAGGCGGAAAGCGCGCGATGAAGCTTGCTGGGGCCACCCCTGAGCAGATGCTCAAGATGGAGCGGGAGATGGCCAACCTGCAAAGCCAATACCGACTCGTCGAGCACACCTACGGGCAGGACGTTTTGAATTTCGTGCTTACCAAGGGCTATCTGACAAAGCTGCTGGAGAACGTCCGTGTGGCCAAGTACCTGAAGCAACAGCAGCCAGAGGTGTTTGAGCAGTTCAAAGCAATCGTTGACTCGGCCTCGCTTGATCCGTAGGTGACATTTTTGGAATGCCGCTTCTGATCAATGCCTGATCGGGGGATGACACGTCGAGTAAAACACCGGGGCGCGTTGACTTGGGCCGAGCCACTACTGATCGTCGCCCAGTAGCCGAGCAGCTTTGCTTCCTATTGCTGAAGCCGACCGGAAGTACCCAACCACTGTTGCCACGGACGCGTGCCCCGTCAGGGCCATCGTTTCACCAATCGGCACACCCTGGCGCGCTGCCTCGGTGACGAACCCTGATCGCAGCGAGTGCGCCGAAAAGACTTCTTCCAGCCCGGCCAGCGCCGCCCGCGTCTTCACGATGTCGCGCACGGCCGCAGGGGAGAGCGGTTCACCAATCTTGTCGCCGCGGCGGATGCGCCGAAAGATCGCTCCCGTCTTCACTCCGCTGCGGGCCAACCAATCGTCGAGCGCATCGGCCGCCAGCCCCACGATCGGCTTGTCGTTGTCCTGACCGCTCGTGCCGGCCTGTTCAGTCTTGGAGCGATGCAGCGTGAACACAAAGGTTCGGGCACTGATCTTCTTCACGTTTTCGGTGGTGGCCGCTGTCACCTCTGAACGCCTGCGCCCGCCACTTGACCACGCGAAAAGGAGCAGGGCGCGGTCCCGTACCCCACGCAAAGAATCGTCGCATGTGGCCAGCACTGCCTCCAGCGGATCCTTGGTCAGCGCAGCCTTCTTGTCCTGAACGACGCCCCGTTTGGAATAGGCCCGTCGTGTCTTGGCCAGCAGTTCGCGGACCTTCGGGTCCTGGCAAGGATTGCGAACGGACCTTAGCTGATGGACCTTCGAAAGCACGCTCACGCGGTGAACAAGCGTCGCCAGGGCAGGGGAGCCCAAAGCCGCCTTGAAACCTCCTTCGACCATCGCTCGGTCGATCGCTGGCGGTAGCTCGCATGCCAACCCGTCCGCCGTCGTTCGCTGGGCATGGTCGACGATGAACTGGATCACGACGGGCGCGGGCACCGGTAGCGAGATGGGTTGTCGGTACCGCAGGCTGAACCAAGCTGCCCAATAGCGCAGGGCCGTGTTGTAGCTGCGAATCGTGTTGTCGGATTCACCTTCGGCCAGCAGCGTGCGCATGGCGTCTTCGGCCATCTGACCCAGGCGATCCGGGTCGAGCGGGGCGATTTCCGACTCGGACAACTCGACGGCAATCAGGTTTGCTCGGTGGCCTCGCTTAGCGACGAGGGCTTTCATATCGTATTTATATTGTGTTTATTGTATGATATCTAACGCAATTTCTTACTAGATCGCGATAATCATCTATTATCGTGATTAGATTAGGGAAGAGCAAGCTGCAAGACGTGGGAGACCCACCATGGCACGAGGGATAACAGAAAGCGACGTATGGACGGCATCTGACGCGCTGCTCCTGGAGGGCGCCAGGCCGACGATCGAACGCGTGCGGCAAAAAATCGGACGAGGTTCGCCGAACACGGTCAGCCCGTACCTCGACACATGGTTCAAGAACCTCGGCGGGCGCATCAAGGACCCGGGAGCGTTTTCGGCGCCACCTGCGCTCCCAGATCCCGTGCAGCAGGCCGCACAGCACTTCTGGGACATCGCGTTCGCGCAAACTCGGCTCGACTTCGACGAGCGTCTGAAAGAAGGCATGGCTGCGGCGGTAGCCAACGTCGAGGCGGAGAAGGCACGCGCTGCACAAGCCGAGGCGGCAGCGTTCGAGGCCCTTGCTCGCGCCAACAAACTACAGACTGACCTGGCGGAACGAACCGCCGCACTCGAAAGCGAGGCGCTCGCCCACGCGGCCACCGCGGCGCACCTGCTGGATGCTCGGCAGCAAGTCGCCGAGCTGAAACTGCGCATCGAAACGATCGAGCAGGAGATGACGCGCCTGCGTGAACAGGCCCAACGCGACGTGAGCGGCGCCGTCGAGCGCGCCGCCGGTGCCGAACGCCGCGCGGCGCTGGAAATCGATAGCGAGAGGACGCTTCGGGCCAAGGCGGAGAAGCGGGCCGACGCCTTGGAGAGGCGGCTCGAATCGAGCCAGACGGAGCTTCTCGGCGAACGTTCCCGTCATGTTGAAACCACCGCCAAGATCAAGTCGCTGCAGGAGGACTTGGCGCGCACGCGCGAGGACGTGCGAACCGCGCAGGGCGTGCAGGCAGAGGCAGTCAAGCGCGTCGAAGATGTCGCCATCGCGCTCGCCGAATCACGTCGTCGAGCCGAAGTTGCCGAAGCGCGCGCGGCCTTGAGTGAACGTTTTCTGGCCCAAGTATCGACTGCCTCGCCGGCTAAACCCGTGAAGCCAAGGACGGGAAAGCGCAAGCAAGCCGCCACGACTACTTGATACGAACGGGGCTTCTTGGATGGCCTGCCGCAGCACATCGAGCAGCTGCGGCGCGGAAGTGGAAGTGGCTAACGCCGGAATCGGGTCGAATGGACCCACGTCCGGACCTCTTGTTCGGACACGATCGATTCGGGTCGAACCCATTGCAAGCAAGGAGCGCGTGCTGGCCGGGACGAACCCAACATGCAATTGTTCGCCCGTCAGGCGAACAGCGGTGAGCCGTCCACCGTGCACATGCAGGGGACGCTCTGCCCAGAGCGTTTGCGTCGCTTTGGCATTGTGCCTTTCGCGGGTGGCACCATCGTTGGCGTCGGCGGAGGGGGTCTCATCGGAGACGGCGGCATACAACGTACGTACGTGCATGGTCTGAACCTCAAGTCAAGTTGCCGAAGTCCGCAGACGCACCTTGGGTATCGTCTGTGGCAGTAACTTGGGTTCAGGCGCACGGGCGCCATTAGCGATTCACGCGATGAAAAGTATGGCACAGCCAGGGGCACCTACGTTGCCAAAACTCTGGTCGACCTGTGCTCCGGGCGGCCCGTGCGGCAACTCGGAACCGAGAGCGTTTGCACCTTGGCCGCGTACAGAATCTCGCTGTGTGTGTCGTTGAAGCGCCCCCTGTTCCCGCTGTCACGGGCGATACCCATTGACGCCTTCTACTCCCGGCTTCTCGCGCAGCGGCCGATATCAGTCGTCTCCTTCAAGACTCGGTATATCAATCACTCGCCACTGTTGTCGAGGTCGCGCAAAGCCTCTGGATGCATCATCACCTTGCGCCGCCTTCGAAGAGGCAAGACCTGAGGGTCGAAGGTCCGCAGCAGCTCACCGTGCTGTTCGTTCACGTAACGCAGAATCGTCTGTGCCTCGCGGTCTTCGAACGCTTTCAGTTCTTCGCGTGGTAGCTCCAACGCTTTGGTGTCGCGCAGGAATGACGTGAACCGTACCTGCGCCAGCGCCTCGGGATCGCTGAACACGACCAGAAAGTTGCTTTCGTCTTTCGCACCCTCTGCATAAGGGTCGTCCACTAAAAACGTGGCTGCCATCCGCCGATCCTTGAACTCGACCAGCAGTTCGTCACAGCGTCTCGCCTCAAACGCCCAGACTCGACGCTGCAACTCCTCCAACAGCGCCTCCTGGCCTCCGGCCTGGACGCGCGAGTCCCAACGAATCAAGCCACGCTCCACCTTGCCGTCGTCTGGGCCCGCGACGTAACTATGCGGCAGGATTCGCTGAATCTCGTCGGCAGCGGCCTCCTGCGTGGTGGCGTAGAGGTGCCAGGCCGCCATGCTGAGCGTTAGGTAGCACAGGCGCCCGTCGATCAGGCAGCGGGCCCAGGTGCTATGCAAAGCACCGGCGTACGGCCTGGGAACGTGCTTCGGGTCGTCGCGCTGGCGAGCGTCCTCCTGGAACCAATGATCATCCTGGTCGTACGACAGCAAGGTCGGGAAGTCGAGGATCGAGCGACCTTCAGGAAAGCCATCGTTGAGCATGAACGTGTCCTCGCCGATGCCGACCAGCGGCTGGAGCCACGCGTTCATTTCGTTCTGAAGGTCGGGCGAAACGCGTCCGCGTGACTCAAGCTTGGCGGTGGCTGCCGGTCGGCGATGCCCGTGAGACTTCAGAAGCGCCGCGATGATCGCTTCTCGATCCTCATTCGGCAGCTCGACGCGGTAGCGCAATTGTTCGTCGTTCGGCCAGCCGAAATACTCCGGCCGCACCGCGATCAACGCGCGCCGCAGCTCAGGCTGCCAGTGAGTAACTTCGCCGTCTTCCATCGCTAAAGTAAGTGGGGCCAAGCCGATGATGAACGGGCCGACAAACGCACGTCACAGGGGCCACACTCCAGGTGACGTACGAAGTTCGTTAAGGACCAGGCGTTCCCTTCAGAGGACTGAAGCAGGTCCGCCGGCGTAGTGCCACCCAAGGCAAAGTTGCCGGTGCACAAGTAGGTCTCGTCAGCATCCGCGCCGAGACCTGCTGTGGCCTCGATCAGAACGCGCCGGTACCCGGCGGCGCGGCCAGAGGAAGAGGATGGTGAGCCTGTCATGCGCAAATCGTACTCGTGGGGCGCCAGCGCCGACAGGCCTAGTTCTCCAGCTTTCGACGGATCCTCATGAAGCTTCGCTGGATGTCATCCATCAGTTTGAGCATTCGTTCCAACTGCTGCTCTCCGTCATGGTCGAGTGCAGCAAGACCTTTCAGAATGGTCCTTCGGTTCAGGCCAGCGATGCGCGTGGCGCAAGCACTCAAGGCAGCAAGCGCTTTGAGAAAGTTCGTCACCTCCGAATCATCCGACGCGGTGACAACCCGTTTTGAACGGCGAGAGTTCACTTTGCGTTGGTGGTGATGTCTTCAGGCTGCAACCAACCCTGCAGGCCACCGTGGCAATCGTCGACGCGCGACACGGCATGGTAAAGAGGAAAGTGGCGCAACGTGTACAAGACGAATCGCAGAGTATCGGCGGCGCCTTTGCCACGGACTTGCAACTCCTCGAACAAGGTGCGTGCGTCGTCGACGGCGTCACCAACGTCCTGGGGAAGGTGTCTTGCGCCGGAGGCGAGCAACGCCTGAAGCATGGCCGGCGCCGGGTAGCGCAGCGCGAGCGCCCTCGCGCTGTCGCGGCTCTCGACAGGAACAGCTACATCCTGCTCTATGTCCCTGAGCAGTTCCCATCCCCAACGTAGTGCCCGCATCCTCTCTTCAGGTGTACTCATTTCCTGCATCCGTCGGGATGGCAACAAGCATGAACGGGTTCGGGACGCGAGGTCTATCAGTCATCGGCATCCTTCAATCCGGACCGCACCACAACCACGGCTACGAACTGAGACTCCAACACGAGGTCACCTTGCTCGATCAGCGAACCCACCGGTGCTCGCCAGCGACTCTCAGTTCGACCACAGCTTCTTCGTCCTTGTCCAACGCGCACCTCAATTCGAAGGCCGGCGGTTTGTGAGGTCTTTGGCAAACCTTCTGATGACTTCGCCGACGGCCTGGACTGACTGCTTGGACGACCAGAATGGTTCGTCTCTTAGCGCTTTGACTACGCCCTCCGAGAGGCGGCACATGATTTCAATGTAACGATACAGCCACTCAGAGTCAGTTGTCTTGGCGAAAGGTTTGAGCGCCACAACTCGTACCTGGAGCAAGACATCATCCAAGGCGCTGCCGAGATCGGACGCAACCGGCAAAACACGTGGCACGCTCGGTTCGTTCAGGATCCGATCCGCCAGCTCGGAATCGCCCGCTCTCCTTGCCTCGACGAATCGGGTTAGTTTGTCGTCGTCTGCGCCCTTTTCAATGAGTTGGCCCAACAGCTCCGAGATGCCTGTCGCCCAATCGTCCACGGCAGTGGTCGGCATGCTACGGCCCACCCGACGGTGCGGACAGCCCATCGATGCGTAGCCATTCGGCTGCGGGTCGATTCGACAGACTTCTGTATCGCTCGTCGTACTGCACCAGAGCGAGGGGGGGACGCAAGTCGATGATTGTTCCGAGGGCCGTCCGATCGCCGATCCGTGGGTTCAGTTGAAGCTTGCGCGTTGCCAAATCACGCGCGGCAACGCGCTCGCGGGACTCGGCGGTGGCGCGTTGAAGACGTTCCTCTTCGCGCTGCGCGTAGACAGTCACAAATTCGCTTGCCTGCTCCTTGTCGAAGAAGGCACGAGTCAACTTGTCAACCTGCTTCCCCTGTACTTCGCGGGCCTCACCGAGGCTGCCAGGTTCGCTGACCATCGCTGCGATAAGCTCCCGGCCGGTCGGACGATCGACGCACGCGACAGCGACGGTTGCTTTCCACGGTAGACCACGCGCGCGCTCGGCGTTTATCTTTACGCCCAGCGCGTTGTTGAAGGTGCTCACGGCCGCGCTGGAACTTGCAAGACGTTGCGCGAGGTCGCTGCGTCCGCCATGCACCGCGCACCAGCGTTCGAACCTCGCATTTCCAGCGGAGATCGACGCGGGCACATCGGCGTAGCCCGCAACCTTCGTTGGGCCGTTCACATATTCGTATTGAAGATGGGACGCGCCAGGGAAGGCTGCGATGAATCCCGCCCAGTCGAGCGCATCCGTAGGTGAGGTCACAGTGCAGCTTGCGACAACGACCGCGAGGGGTAGGAAGGAAACGTAGCGGTTCATGCCGCACCTTGGCAGGTCTGGACATCAGAAACGGCATATATGCCGTGTCCAGAAAGATAACACGACGGCAACCTGCTTGCGTGGCCTCTCTACCAAATCGTCCGCCCAAGAAGAAGGTGCTGCCCGTTCGACGAGCAACGTCGTTCGAGCCTCTAGCCGCCAGAGCGTTTGGTGAGGTGATCCGTTCACTGCGTGAAGGGAAGGGGTTGGCCCAAGACCAATTCGCGCTGCTGGCCTGCGTCGACAGGTCGTACTACGGCAAGTTGGAGAGGGGCGAGCGTCAACCCAGCCTTGGGCTGCTACTTCGAATCGCCGGAGGCTTAGGCGTTTCTGGCGCCAAGTTGGTGGAAACGACGGAGGCGCATCTGCGGCGCTCGGGACCAGCGCCGACCGTTGCACTGAGCGAGGCTTGACGTGTCGACCGCTGGATTCGCCAAGTGACTTGGATCGCGCCCACGCCACCGCGCGGTAGCAGGATCCCACTTGGATCGGGCAAATCGCCTTCGGTCGGCGCATACAAGACAGTCGTGTCCGTGTCGATCGGCGAACCATCGGCGCCCGTTGGCAAGTCGTGTGAGACGTGCGGCATTGGGTCGATGGGCGAGCTTTCAGCGGCGCAGGCGTATCAGTTTCAGGGCGACCTGGCCCCTGGCGACGCGCCTACTGTAGCCAGGACAAGCGTTCAAAGATCCGGATGGAGCGCCTCATCGAGCGATCGCGCGCGGCTTGATGGGACTAGCGTCCACATCAAGAGGCGAAGTTGTCCCAGCTTTGTGGCCTCGATTCCCAACTTTGTCTGCCTAGACTTCCTAGCTTTGTCGTCAGCACGCGTCGGCCGAACCAATCAGGTAGTCGAGCTGGCGAGCAATTGATGCGCAGTTCTGCCGGTGAGTTTACATAATATACATTGTCGATCAAACGATGATCAACGAGTCGGGCGCTCAGAGGTCGCCGTCCGACTCCTCCTGCGGCGCCGTCGCATCGATGGACGCATCGACCTCGGCAGTGTCATCGGTGTCTGCGCGTGCGCCCAGCGGCTTGTCCAGCGGTCGGCAGATGCGGCTCTTCAACCGAGCCAGACGGTCGGAGCTCGCCATCGCGGCGAAGATCGCCTCAGGCTCCATCATCAGTGCGAACGGATTCGAAACAATGGACTCAACGGTGGTCGTCATGGCAATCCTTCCTGGTCGGTGGATGCGATGCACTGTAGGACCGCCGCGGCGTGCGCCACAGTGGACGCCGGCCCAAATACCGTGTCGGCGCTTGCCCTACATGTCGTGTCGGCCAGGCTGAGGGTCGTGTCAGCGCCTCAACGCGGCGCGGCCGCCTGCTCGAGCCGCTTGACGAGCGCCTCGCGGCTCGAGATCTTCGCGAAATCGACGGCGCGCAGCCCCTTTTGATTGCGCCGGCCGGCATCGGCGCCACGCACCAGCAACAGGTTCGCGCTGTCCTCGCTGCCGTACTGTGCGGCCATCATCAGCGGCGTCGTGTCGTTGGGCGATGCGGCGTCGATGTTGGCACCGCGCTCGATCAGCAACTGCACGATCTTTGGCTCGGGCCCGGTCGCGGCATAGTGCAGCGGCGACCAGCCGGGCTGGTTCACATTCGCGCCGCGATCCAGCAGCAGCTGCACGGCTGTCAGATCGCCCTTCAACGCCGCCATCATCAACGGCGACTCGCCGGCCTCGTTCAGCGCGTTGACATCGGTCTGCGGCTGACGCAGCAGCAGTGTCGCCGTCTTGGCCGCGCGCTCCTGCAGCGCGATCGTCAGTCCCGGCTGGCCTTTCGGGTCGCGCGTGTTGGGGTCGAACCCGCGCGCCAGCAGGCCCGCCACGTCGCTCGCGTTGTCGTTCCGTATCGCGACGAAGAAGTCTTCATACGAGCCCGCTATTGCCGAAGAAATAACTGACGCGATAATAAGATAGGCGACTATCTTAAAGTGCTTTGTGATCATGCTTTAAGTTCGCTGGAAGCGTCGGCGGCAGCTTGAACAGCCGCTCGAAGTTGGCGCTGGTGGCCCGCGCAACGGTCTCGACCGGCAGGCCCTTCAACGCGGCGATCTGCTGCGCGACGAAGGGCACGTAGGCGGGGCTGTTGGTCTTGCCGCGGTGCGGAACCGGTGCGAGGTAAGGGCTGTCGGTCTCGATCAGGCAGCGGTCGAGCGGCACGAACGTGGCCACGTCGCGCAGCGCCTGTGCGGTCTTGAAGGTCAGGATGCCGGAAAACGAGATATGAAAGCCGAGGTCGAGCGCGGCGCGGGCGACCGCATCGGTCTCGGTGAAGCAATGGAACACGCCGCCTGGGCCGTCTCCGGGTGCCCCGTTCGATGAGCGTGCGGCGCCTTCGTCGCGCAGGATCGCCAGCGTGTCGTCGGATGCGCTGCGCGTGTGCACGACCAGTGGCAGGCCGGTCGCTCGCGCCGCCCGGATGTGGACACGAAAGCGCTCGCGCTGCCATTCCATTTCGGCCATGCTGCGGCCGTTCAGGCGGTAGTAGTCGAGCCCCGTCTCGCCGATCGCGACGACGCGCGGCCGGGCCGCGAGCGCCAGCAGGTCACCCAGGCTCGGCTCGCGCACGCCTTCGTTGTCGGGGTGCACGCCGGCGCTGCACCAGAAGTTGTCGTAGCCGGTCGCGAGCGCGTGCACGTCGTCGAACTCTTCGAGCGTCGTGCAGATGCACAGGGCTCGATCGACCTTGGCGGCGGCCATCTCGGCGCGGATCTCCGGCAGCCGTGCACGCAGCTCCGGAAAACTCAGATGGCAATGGGAATCGACGTACATGCGAGGGCCCCGTGCGCAGCGCAGCGAGGCGGGGTCAGATGGTCTGCGTCGGCTTCGCGGACGAGATCGACGTGCCCAACACTTCCTCGATCTTGATCTTCAGGCCGCGCGTCTTCTCGTCGTTCGGGAAGCGCACCCCGACGCCCTGGGTGCGGCCACCCGAGGCGTTCGCCGGCGTGACCCAGCCGACCTTGCCGGCCACCGGGTAGCGCTGCGGATCGTCGGGCAGCGAGAGCAGCAGGTAGATGTCTTCGCCGAGCTTGTATTCGCGCGTTGTCGGCACGAACAGGCCGCCATCGGTGAACACCGGCATGTACGCGGCGTAGAGCGCGCCCTTCTCGCGAAACACGAGCTGGATCACGCTCGGTCGCGCCGTGCCCGGCCCGGTGGCGGGGCCCAGCGCGGAGGGAACGGTGCGTGGCGGCGGCTTTTCGCTCATGCGCCGGAGTGTACCGAAACGCCCTGCTTCGGCGGCCCTTGGCGCGCAACGACCTGCAGCGCCCGCTGGCCTTGCTGGACCAGCGACTCCGCCATCAGCCCCGCGTTCCATGGGTGCTCGGCATGGCGCGCAATGCGGTTCAACTCGCGCATCCACTCCGACAGTGCTGCCGGATCGGCGCCGGCGCGGATCGACGCGACCGGAAAGTAGCGCGGCGCCGCCCCCGCGGCGACGCAGGCCGCGTCATGGCAGAGCTTTTGCAATGCATCGACGACGCGCGCCAGCGGCCAGGCGCCGAACGCCGCCGACACGCCTTGCGCCACCAGCCCCGGCAGGCGCTGCCACAGCGCCGCATCGACGCCCTGCTTCGTCCACTCGAGCGCCTCCTGCGGCTGGCCACCGGCCGCGGCGAGCAGCACGGCCGGCTCGGCAACGCCCTGTTGCGCCAGCCACTCGATGGCCTGCCCGACCGGCGGCAACGCCATCGGCACACTCTGGCAACGGCTGCGGATCGTCGGCAGCAGCGCGTCGGGCGCGGCGCAGCTGAGCAGGAAGCGCGCGTTGCCGGGCGGCTCTTCGAGCGTCTTCAGCAAGGTGTTGGCAGCGATGCCGTTGATGCGCTCGGCGGGGTGCAGCACGACGACCTTGGCGCGGCCGCGTGCCGAGGTCGTCTGGGCGAAGTTCACTGCGCTGCGCACCGCATCGACCTTGATTTCCTTGCTCGGCTGCTTGGCCTTGCTGGCGCGTTCGGTCGCAGCGTCGTCGGCGTCGGTGGCGGCCCAGCCCAGCGGCTCCTGCAGTGCCTCGGGCAGCAGCACCAGCAGATCGGGATGCGAGTGCGCCTGCACGAGCCGGCAGCTGGCGCAGACGCCGCAGGGCCGCGCCGGCGCGTCGGCCGCCTCGCACAGCCACGCCTGCGCGAGAGCGATCGCGAGCTCGAACTGGCCAACGCCCTGCGGGCCGTGCAGCAGCAAGGCATGCGCGCGCTGCGAATCCAGCGCGCGGAGCAGCAGCGGCGCGAGCCAGGGCAGCGGCAGCTCGCCGTCGGCGCCTACCACCCGCGGGCCCTCAGCGCCGCGTCGATCTGGGCGTGGACGGCGGCGCGGTCGAGCGCCGCGTCGATGCGCACGAACCGCCCGGGCGATGCACTCGCGCGAGCCGCGTAGCCGGCGCGCACGCGCTCGAAGAACTCGAGGTCGCGCTGCTCGAAGCGATCCGCCGCGCGGGCCTGCGCGCGGCGTTGCGCGGCGAGTTCGGCGGGCAGGTCGAACCAGATCGTCAGGTCGGGCTGCAGGCCTTCCTGGACCCACTGTTCGAGCTGCGCGAGTTGCGCCGCCGCCGCGCCGCCGCCGCCGCCCTGGTACGCGAAGGTCGCGTCGGTAAAGCGGTCGCACACGACCGTGTGGCCCACGGCGAGCGCCGGGCGGATCACCGTGCGAAGGTGGTCGCGGCGCGCCGCGAACGCGAGCAGGGTCTCGGTCAGCACATCGGCCGATTCGTGCAGGAAGATCTCGCGCACGCGCTCGGCCAGCGGCGTGCCGCCCGGCTCGCGCGTGGCAACGACGGTCGCGCCGCTTTCGCGCAAGCGCCGCGTGACGGCGTCGAGGTGAGTCGATTTGCCGGCGCCGTCGATGCCTTCGAATGTGATGAATCTGCCGCTCACGCGCCGCCCTGCCCTTGTCGGTTGTTGTGCCGTCACTTCTTGCGCTGGTACTGGTTCACCGCGCGGTTGTGGTCGGACAGAGTTTCGCTGAATTCGCTGCTGCCATCGCCGCGCGAGACGAAGTACAGCGCCCTTGTCGGGTCGGGCCGCACCGCGGCGAGCAGCGAGGCCTTGCCGGGCATCGCGATCGGTGTCGGTGGCAGGCCGGTACGCAGGTAGGTGTTGTACGGCGTGTCGGCAAGCAGGTCGCGCTTGCGCAGGTTGCCGTCGAAGCTCATGCCCAGGCCGTAGATGACGCTCGGGTCGGTCTGCAGCGGCATGCCGGCACGCAGCCGGTTCACGAACACGCCGGCGACGCGGCCGCGGTCGGCGCCCACGCCGGTTTCCTTCTCGACGATCGACGCGAGCACGAGCGCGTCATCGGCGCTGCGCAGCGGCGTGTCGGGCGTGCGCTCCTGCCAGGCCGCGTCGAGGCGCTTCTGCATCGCGTGGTAGGCGCGCTTCAGCACCGCCAGGTCGCTGCTGCCCTTGCTGTAGGCGTAGGTGTCGGGATGGAAGCGGCCCTCGGGCGAGAGCTCCGGCGGCGCGCCGAGTGCGGCCATGACCTGCGCATCGGTCATCGCCAGGGTCGTCGGCTTCAGCGCGTCGGCCTTCGCGAGTTCGGCGCGGAACTGGCGGAAGGTCCAGCCCTCGATCAGGCGCACGACGGCCAGCGTCTCGTCGCCGCGCACCATCTTCTTCAGCAGCGCGATCGGCGTCACGCCGCGGCCGATCTCGTAGCTGCCGGCGCGGATCTTGCGCGCCTGGCCCGACCAGCGGAACCATTCGTACAGCAGCACCGGAGAGGTCTGCACGCCCGCCTGCACCCAGTCCTGCGCGATCTCGCGCGGCGGCGTGCCCAGCTCGATCGACAGTTCGACCGAATCGGCAGCCAGGTCGAGCGGGCGGTTCAGCCACCACAGTGCACCACCGGCTGCCGCGACGATGGCGAGCAGCGAGAGGATCACGAATGCACGCCAGAATTTCATCGACCTGCCGCGTCGCGCAGCGCGCGCGAACGCCGAAACCCCAGGGGAACAAGAATCATGGGCGGTGATGATAATCGGCCATGAATATGCCATTTGCCATTGACGGCATCGCGCCGCTGACCCACCTGGGCCTGATCCGCGCCCGCGGTGCCGACGCCGTGAAGTTCCTGCAGAGCCAGCTGACGAACGATGTCGCCGGGATGGATGCATCCGCCGCGCGCCTCGCCGGGTTCTGCTCGGCGAAGGGGCGCTTGCAGGCCAGTTTCATCGTCTGGAAGCTCGCACCCGACGAACTGCTGCTGGCCTGCGCGGCCAGCGTGCTGCCGGCAACGTTGAAGCGCCTGTCGATGTTCGTGCTGCGCGCGCAATGCAAGCTCAGCGACGCGAGCGCCGAGCTCGCGCTGTTCGGCGCAGCTGGCGCCAGTGCCGCGGCAGCGATGGCCGACGCGTCGCCCTGGGACGTGCGCCCGGCAACCGGCGGCACGGCGGTGCGCTTGCCGGACGTCGACGGCGTGCCGCGCAGCTTGCTTGCCGTCGCCCCCGCCGAGGCGGTCGCCGCCGCGCTGCCGCTGGACCTGTGGCGCCTGCTCGAAGTGCGCTCCGGCATTCCGCTGATCGAGGCGGCCACGGTCGAACAGTTCGTGCCGCAGATGCTGAACTACGAGCTGATCGGCGGCGTCGACTTCCAGAAGGGCTGCTACCCGGGCCAGGAGATCGTTGCCCGCAGCCAGTACCGCGGCACGATCAAGCGGCGCATGTTCCTGTTCGAGTGCGACGCCCAGGCGGCCGCCGGTCAGGAGGTGTTTCACAGCGCCGACGCCGGCCAGCCCGCCGGCATGGTCGTCAACGCGGCGCCGCTGCCCGGCGGCGCCGGCTCGGCGGCGCTGGTCGAGGTGAAGCTGGCCGCGCTCGAGGCGGGCAGCCTGCATCTCGCGAGCGTGGCCGGCGTGCGACTGCGACCCGGCGCGCTGCCCTACGGCGTGCCGCATGACACGGCCCTGCCCGCCTGAGCCGGCGCGGCTCCTTCGCATAAGTCACAATCGTTGACAATCCGTCGGCCCTTCGGTCGACGCTTGTCGGCGGGGTGCGATGCGGGAAGTGTTCGTCTACGATCGGGCCCGAGCGGGCGATGCGGCAGCGGCGCCGGGGGCGCACCGCGCGGTGCAGCGGTGCTCGCGCGAGCAGCAGCAGCTTGCCGGCCCGCGCCGGGCCGAGGCGCTCGTCGCATGTGCCTCGTAGCGCTGGCGATCGACCAGCACGAGCGGTTTCCGCTGGTGGTCGCGTCGAATCGCGACGAGTTCTTCCGGCGCCCGACCGCGCGCCTGGACTGGTGGACGCCGAGCCCCGGCGCCCCGGACGTGCTGAGCGGGCGCGATCTGCAATCGGGCGGCACCTGGCTGGGCGTCACGGCCGGGGGCCGGATGGCGCTGCTGACGAATGTGCGCGGCGCTCGGGGGCACGAGGCCGATGCGCCGTCGCGCGGCCGCATCGTCACCGATTGGCTCGCGGCACGCGAACCGACCGCCGATTTCTGGACCCGCACCGCGCTCTCCGGCCACAACGGCTTCAACCTGGTTGCCGCGGACTTCAGCCGCGGCGAGTGCTTCTGGGCGTCGAACATCGACGGCCAGCCGCGGCGCCTGGGCCCCGGCCTGTATGGTTTGTCGAACGCCGGCCTGGATGTGCCCTGGCCGAAAGTCGTCGCGCTGAAGGCGCAGGTGCGCGAGGCGCTGGCGAGCTCGGCGTCCGTCGACGCCCTTGCCGAGCAGCTGTTCGCGGCACTGGGCGACCGTTCGGTCGCGACGGACGACGCGCTCCCGCGCACCGGCATCCCGCTGAGCTGGGAGCGCCAGCTGTCGGCCGCATTCATTCGCACGCCCGACGAGCGCTACGGCACGCGCTGCTCGACTCTGATCATCACCGAGCGCTCGGCACGCCAGCCGATCACGCATGTGTTCGAGCGCAGCTTCGACGCGGGCGGTGCGGTTGCGCTGCTGCGCAGTTCCTCGCTGCGCAACTGGCCGCCGCGCGACAGCGAGGGCGATCTGGTGGAGGTCGTCGAGCGCCTCGCGCTGCCCTGCCCGACGCCGCCGCCCGACGCGCCCGCGCCTTCGATCCGGCGCAGCCGCGTGCGCAGCCTGGGCGCCCCGGCCGCGAGCGCCTTGCTGCGGCAGATCGACGCCGATTGAAGCTCAGAGCGCGCGCGTCATCTCGATGTGCGCGATGTCCGCCTCGTCGAACACCGGCCCGGCCGGCGTGAAACCGGCGCGCGCATAGAAGCCCTGCGCGCTGGTCTGCGCATGCAGCCGCACCTCGTGGTCGCCGCGCGACCGTGCCGCCTGCATCAGTGCACCGAGCACCATGCGCCCGACGCCACTGCCGCGCAGCGCCTGGATCGCCGCCATCCGGCCGATCCGGGCAATGCCCGGCATCTCGTGCCGCAGCAGGCGTCCGGTCGCGAGCGGCCGCCCGAAGCGGTTGAACGCGACCGCGTGCACCGCGTCGGCGTCGCTCTCGTCCCACTCCATCTCGATCGGGATCTTCTGCTCGTCGATGAACACCTCGGTGCGGATCGCCCGCGCGTGCGGGCCGAGCATGTCCCAGCCGCCAACGCGCAGCTCGACCATCGCCTCGCCGGCCTCGAACCCGTTCAGCACCGCACGCAGCGCTTGCGGCACCGGCTTCGAGGTCTGTGTGTGCGGGTCGGCGAACACATAGACGAGCTCGCAACCGACGAGCAGCTGGTCCTGCCGAAACGCTGCCGCGCTGAACAGGATCGACGAGTTGCCGATGCGCGCACAGCGCAGGCCGATGTCGAGCAGGTCGTCGTAGCGCGCGGAGGCTTCGTATTCGAGCGTCGCCTTGCGCACGAAGAGATCGCCGCCGAGCTGCGCCATCGTCGGCGCGTACGGCATCGCGAGCGCACGCCAGTAGCCGGCGACCGCGGTGTCGAAGTACATCAGGTAGTGACCGTTGAAGACGATCTGCTGCGCGTCGATCTCGGCCCAGCGCACGCGCAGGCGATCGAAATGTCGGAAGTCGGTTCGCTTCATGGGTGTGATGTGGCTGAGTCGTCGAACGCGGCCTGCAGCGCCGCGCCGATCGCCGCCTGCGCGGCCTCGGCCTCGGGCAGCACGCGGCCGAGCTTGATGAAATCGTGCGTGACACCGCGGTACAGCTCGAGCTCGACCGGCACCAGCGACGCCCGCAGTCGATCGGCGTAGGCCAGCCCTTCGTCGACCAAGGGGTCGCACTCGGCCAGCACCACCAAGGCGGGTGCGACGCCGTCGAGCGCATCGGCCTCGAGCGGCGCGAAACGCCAGTCGCCGCGCTGCGCGACATCGATGTACCGATCGAAGAACCACGCGATGTCTTCGGCCTCCAGCAGATAGCCGTGCGCGTAGCGGCGCTGCGACGGCGAGTCGGTGCGCGCGGCGGTGCCCGGTGTGATCAGCAGCTGCAGTCGCAGCGGCAGATCGATCGCGCGGGCATGGATCGCGCAGGCCGCGGCCAGCGTCCCTCCGGCGCTGTCGCCGCCGACCGCGAGTCGCGCGGCGTCGAGGCCGAGCGTGCCGGCGTGCGCGGCGAGCCAACGCATCGCCGCCCAGGCATCGTCGACGGCCGTCGGGAAGCGATGCTCGGGCGCGAGCCGGTAGTCGAGCGCGACGACCGCGGCGCCGCTGCGCTGTGCGATCTGGCGGCACAGGCTGTCGTGGGTCTCGAGGCTGCCGATCGTGAAGCCGCCGCCGTGCAGGTACAGCAGCACCGGCAGCCGGCGGTTCGAGTTCGCGTACAACCGCGCGGCCAGCGGCGTTCCGTCGGTTGCCGGAATCAGCAGATCTTCGACGCGTGCCAGCGGTGCACGAGGGAGGTCCAGGATCTCGGCGCCTTCGTCATACGCGCGCCGCGCTTCCTGCGGGCTCATCGCATGGAACGGCGGGCGATTCGCGCGGCGGATGTTCTGCAGCAGGCCGGCCATGCGGCGCGTCAGCGGCGGCGACGCGGTCATCTCAAGCAAATGTGGCTTTGCCACTTTGCTTGACCCGTGGGGGCGGGGATGGCGAGGCCATTTCCTGGGGCAGCTCAGAAGATCGAGTCGCGATCGACACCCTGGCGCAGCATCCGGCGCCGCAGCTTCAGCAAGGCCTCCTGCTGGATCTGGCGGATGCGCTCGCGCGTCAGGCCGAGGCGCTCGGCCAGCACTTCGAGCGTCTCGGGTTCGCGATCGCCCAGGCCGTAGCGCCCGGCCACGACCTCGCGCTCGCGGTCGTTCAGCTCGTCGAGGCCGTGGTTCAGCAGGAGCTCGACCTCGTTGCTCAGGGTCAGGCTCATCGGGTCGGTCGAGCCGTCGTCGGCGACACTGTCGAGCACCGAATCGCCGCTGCCTTCGCCGGCGTGGCGTTCCATCGGCGCATCGAGCGAGGTCGGCTGCTCGGCAAACTTCAGCAGCGCATCGACCTCTTTCGCCGGCCGGCCGAGCATGGCGGCAACATCCTCGACCCGCACCGGTCGGTCGCTGTGGCCGGCGCTCGCCGACTCGGCTTCGAGCGCGCGGCGCGCCTTCAGGACATGGTTGAGCTCGCGCACCACATGCACCGGCAATCGCACCAGCCGGGCCTGGTGCATGATCGCCCGCTCGATGCTCTGGCGCACCCACCACGACGCGTAGGTCGAGAAGCGAAAGCCGCGCTCGGGCTCGAACTTGCCGATCGAGTGCATCAGCCCGAGGTTGCCTTCCTCGATCAGGTCGGTCATCGGCAGGCCGCGGCCCAGGTAGTTCTTCGCGATGCTGACGACGAGTCGCAGGTTGTGCTCGATCATCGCCTGGCGCGCCGCGAAGTCGCCCGCACGGGCGCGCGTGGCGGTGTCGAACTCTTCTTGCGGCGTCAGCAGCGGCGCGCGGCGGATCTCGCGCAGATAGCTCTGCAGCGTGTTGCCGACCTCGGCCTCTCCGGCCGCGATCTCGACGCGGTCGGTCGCGATCGCGGCGCCGCTGTCGTCATCGACCGGCACGGCCGCGTCGATCTCGATCTCGGGCTCGGCGGGCAGCTCGCCCGGGGCGCGCGACGCTCCGTTCAGCCGCAGCGCCGCCGCGATTGGCGGCGCCGCAGGCACACCGTTCGCGACGGGGTCAGGCGCGATGCCAGTCGGCGGGGAGCGCTTTCTCGGCATGCTGCTTCCACGGTTGGTTCGACGCCGTCAGCGCGGCGGCAACAGCTTCGCCGGGTCGATCGGCTTGCCTTGCTTGCGGATCTCGAAGTGCAGCTTCACGCCGTCCGAGTCGGTCGAACCCATCTCGGCAATCTTCTGGCCGCGCCGCACGGTCTGGTCTTCCTTGACGAGCAGCGTCTGGTTGTGCGCGTAGGCGGTCAGGTAGGTGTTGTTGTGCTTCAGGATGATCAGGTTGCCGTAGCCGCGCAGGCCCGAACCGGCGTAGACAACACGGCCGTCGGCGGCGGCCAGCACCGGATCGCCGGCCTTGCCGCTGATCGCCAGGCCCTTGGCCTTGCCTTCATCGAATGGCGCGAGCACGGCACCGGCGGCTGGCCAGGCCCAGTTCACGTCGTCGTCGCCGTCACGCGCGACTGCCGCGGCGGCCGGTGGCGGCGCCGCCGAGGCCCCGCTCGCCGCGGTCGCTGCGGCCTTTGCATCGAGCGGCTTGGTCTCGACGCGCGCGCTCGTGATCGGCTTGCTCGACGCGGCGTTCGGGTCGACACCGGGCGGCACGACGCGCAGCACCTGACCGACCTCGATGATGTTCGGGTTGTCGAGCGTGTTCCACTTGACCAGGTCTTTCCAGTTCTGGCCGTTCTCGAGACCGATGCGGATCAGCGTGTCGCCCGGCTTCACGGTGTAGTAGCCCGTCTTGCCGCTGTTCTCGGCACCCGGCAACGGCTTGGGCGCCTCGCCCGGCGCCGACGCGGGCGCCGTCGGGACAGCCGCCCTCGCGCCCGCGCCGCGGTCTTCGACGGGCGCGCGGTTCGGCGTGCTCGTGCAGGCCGCCATCGCAGCAGCGACGAGCAGCAGCGCACCCAGCCGTTTCGCTTCATTCATCAGCATGTTCTTGTTGTCCATCGTCATCCTGCAACCATGCCCGATTTTAAAGGGACGAAGTGCACCGCCTCGTAGACGTTTTGCGCGAAGCCCTGATCGGTGCGATCGACGACCATCAACACCTGGCGCTCGGTGCCGGCCTGCCTCACAGGCGACACGAGGCGGCCGCCGACGGCGAGTTGATCGAGCCAGGCTTGCGGCAGCGCATCGCCTCCGGCCGCCGCGATGATGCTGTCGTAAGGCGCGTTCGGCGCGTGGCCGCGCATGCCGTCACCATACACCAGCCGCATGTTGGCCGGCCGCAGCGGTGCGAGCAGTTCGCGCGCCTTGTCGTGCAGCGGGCGCAGGCGTTCGACCGAGATGACCTGCTTCGACAGCAGCGCGAGCACCGCCGCCTGGTAGCCGCAACCGGTGCCGATCTCGAGCACGCGGCCGAGCGAGCGCGACTGACGCGCGCTCGCGCCGCCCATCAGCAGCTCGATCATCCGCGCGACCACCGAAGGCTTGGAGATCGTCTGGCCGTGGCCGATCGGCAGGCTGGTGTCTTCGTAGGCCTGCGTCACCAGCGCAGCATCGACGAAGCAATGGCGCGGCACGGTCGCCATGGCCTCGAGCACCTGCTCGTGCGTCACGCCGGCGCCGCGCAGACGCTGCGCCATGCGCTTGCGCACGTCGGCCGAGTCGAGCCCGATGCCCGATGGCGCGACGCGACGCGATGCATCGGCATGCGCGTGCTCGAGCAGCTTCTGCGGCCGCAACACCGCGCGCGCGGCGGCGGCCGTGGCCTGCAGTTTCGGCGCGCTTGTCAGCGCCGGCGTCGCGGCCGGCAGGACCGGGCGTCGGGCGACCTTGGTGCGCGAGCTCAGTTCATTCAGGCGCAGCGGGAACTTCGACGCACGCCTGTCGGCCCCGCTCAATGGGCGACCTCCGTGCGACGCACTCCGGCCCGGCGGCTCATGCGGAGCCCTGGCCCAGCCAGTCCCACCAGTCGGGCAACGCGCCGTGTTCGGTCAGGTCGACCTGCAGCGGCGTGATCGAGACCTGGCCGCTCGCGGTGGCATGGAAGTCGGTTCCGGGGCCGGCCTCGCGCGCGTCGCCGGCCGGGCCGATCCAGTACATCGTGTCGCCGCGCGGGCTGATCTGGCTGATCAGCGGTTCGCTGGCATGGCGGCGCCCGAGGCGCGTGACGACGCGCGGCAAGGCGTCGGCATCGGCGCGGTTCGGGATGTTGACGTTGAGCAGGTAAGGCGAGCGCAGCGGCGGGTGCTTCAGCACGTGGTCGATCACGCTGCGTGCGACGCGCGCGGCGGCATCCAGATCGCCCCAGCCCTTTTGCACCTGGGAGAACGCGATCGCCGGGACGCCGAACAGAAAGCCCTCCATCGCCGCCGCGACGGTGCCGGAGTACAGCGTGTCGTCGCCCATGTTGGCGCCGTTGTTGATGCCGGAGACGACCAGGTCGGGCCGGTGCGGCAGCACGCCGGTCAGCGCGAGGTGCACGCAGTCGGACGGCGTGCCGTTGATGTACAGGAAGCCGTTGCTTGCGGTGTGAACGGTCAGGGGCCGCCCCAGCGTCAACGAATTCGACGTGCCGCTCGCGTTTTGCTCGGGGGCCACGACGTCGAGATCCCCGAGGCCTTCGCAGGCCTTCACGAGGGCCGCGAGACCGGGGGCCAGATAACCGTCGTCATTGGCGATCAGAATGCGCATCGGCCGATTGTAGGGATTCGCCCGGGCTCGATTTCGTCGCGTCGCGTCGGCGACGCAGCAGCACCGAAGCGCTGCGTATGATCCAGCGCAACGCCGCGCACGCGGTGATCTGAACGAGGAGACACCCATGCATGCCTGGCTGTGCGAGAACCCCATCGGCGTCGACGCGCTGGTCTGGAAAGAACTGCCCACGCCCGAGCCGCAGGCCGGCGAAGTGCGCGTCGCAATCCGCGCGGCGAGCCTGAACTTTCCGGACCTGCTGATCGTGCAGAACAAGTACCAGATGAAGCCGGCGCTGCCGTTCGTGCCGGGCTCCGAGTACGCCGGCGTCGTCGAAGCGGTCGGCGAAGGCGTCACGCAGCTGAAGCTCGGCGATGCGGTCGCGGCCTTCGGCGGCACCGGCGGCTTCGGCACGCACGCGGTCGTGAAGGCGGCGCTCGCGATGCCGTTGCCGCCGGGCTTTGCGTTCGACGATGCCTCGGCATTCGTGCTCACCTATGCGACCACGCACCACGCACTGCTCGACCGCGCCGCGCTGAAGGCCGGGGAGACCGTGCTGATCCTCGGGGCGGCGGGCGGTGTCGGCACCGCGGCGATCCAGATCGCGAAGGCCGCGGGCGCGCGCGTGATCGCGGCGGCATCGAGCGACTCGAAGTGCCGGCTGTGCAAGACGCTCGGCGCCGATGCGACGATCAATTACAGCAGCGCGAACATCCGCGACGAGATCAAGGCGCTGACCGACGGCAAGGGCCCCGACGTCGTCTACGACCCGGTCGGCGGCGACCTGGCCGAGCCGGTGTTCCGCTCGATCGCGTGGCGCGGCCGTTACCTCGTCGTTGGCTTCGCGCAGGGCGGCATCCCGGCGCTGCCCTGGAACCTCGCGTTGCTGAAGGGCGCGTCGATCGTCGGCGTGTTCTGGGGCGATTTCGCACGCCGCGAACCGAAGGCGAACGCGAAGGCGCTGGCCGAGCTGGCAGGCTGGTACGCGCAAGGCAAGGTCAAGCCGGTGATCGACCAGCGTCTGCCGATGGAGCAGCTGCCGAAGGCTTTCGAAATCATGGCCGGACGCCAGGTGCACGGTAAGCTCGTGATGACGAACGGCTGAGCGCGCGACGCAGCTGTGAACCCTCGTTACAGCGTGCGTTGCGCACTGGCGATGCGCTACCATCGACGGCATACAAAGGAGGGGCGCAGGAGATGCCAGTCAAGGTACTCATCGTCGAGGACAACCCGGTCGCGCGGAGCTTCCTGACGCGTGTCGTGCGCGAGAGCTTCAGCGATGCGCTCGTCATCACCGAGGCGGGCGATCTTGAAACCGCGCGCCGCCAGATCGGCCCGTTGCGCGAGGGCGTGCAGGCGCTCGATCCGTTCAAGCTGATCCTGGTCGACCTCGAACTGCCCGACGGCAACGGCATGGAGTTGCTCGCCGAACTCGGTGCCTACCCCGCGACCAAGATCGTCACGACGCTCTACTCCGATGACGACCACCTGTTCCCGGCGCTGCAATGCGGCGCTGACGGCTACCTGCTGAAGGAAGACCGTTTCGAGGTGCTGGTCGAAGAACTGCAGAAGATCGTGCGTGGCCAGCCGCCGCTGTCGCCGGCGATCGCGCGCCGTCTGCTGACGCACTTCCGGCACGGCCCGGGCGGTGGAAGCGCGCCGAACAACACCGGTCCGGTGGCGCTGTCGTCGGGGTTCCAGAGCAGCCGGCCGATGCCGATGGGCCGCGGCGCGCCGCTCGACCACGAGCGCCTGACGCCGCGCGAGAGCGAGGTGCTGACCTACCTGAGCAAGGGCTTCACGATCAAGGAGATCGCGAACCTGATGGGCATCAAGTGGTTCACCGTCAACGACCACATCAAGTCCATCTACAAGAAGCTCAACGTCTCGAGCCGCGCCGAGGCGGCGGTTCTGGCCAGCAAGCAAGGCCTTGTCTAGACCACTGTCGTGGCGCACGAAGGCACTGACCCGCCCCGCACGCCCGGCCTGAACAACACCTGGCCCGGGCGGACTTCGCCGACCTGGACCGGCCTGCCGAGTCATTTGTCCGAGTCGGCACTCGACTCCGGCCTGAGCGATCTGAGCGGGGTCGACGGTCAACCGGCTGCGCGCTGGACCGGTTGGCGGCTGCGTCTGCTCGTGGCCTTCGGGCTGCTCGGCTGCCTGGGCATCTTTGCGCTGGCCCGCGCGCTGATGGCGGCGCCCCACATCGATGCGAACTGGCGCGCCGACATGCAGGGCCGAATCGAGCTCGTCGCAAGCAACGATTCCGCGCTGCACCCGCACATCGGCCAGACGCTCCAGGCCATCCTCGGCGGCGACACGACGGTGGCGCTGAACGACGCGCTCGCGCTCGAGCGTTCGCCGCGCTGGGTCATCGACGATGCCGAGCGCGCGCGCCAGCGCGGCCTGCACGAGCAACTCGCGCTCGCGCTCGCGCAGGAAGAGGTCACGCTGTCTTTCGCCGATGGCTCGAAGGTCGCGTTGCACCCGACGCCACGCGGTCTGACCGGCTTGCCGATCCTGTTCTGGCTGCTGCTGCTGTTCGCGCTCGGCCTGTGCCTCGTCGCGGTCGTGGTGCTGCTCGCTCAGCCGAACGGCCGCAACCTGGTCTATGCGGTGATGGCGCTGTCGCAGGCCGGCAACCTGCTGTTCATCGCAGTCGAGGCCACGCTCGAGTTCGGCTTGCCGACGCCGTTCGCGCGCCTGGACATGCCGGCCCGCATGGCCTTCGATCTGTTCACCGCCGCCGCGATGGTCAACGCCGCCTGCCTGCACCCGCGGCGGCTGCCGGGCTCGGGCTGGTTCGCACTGTTCGCCTGGGGTGTCGCGTTCGCGCTGGTCGGCAGCTTCGCGGCCGGCTGGCTGCACAACGTCTGGTGGTGGATCCAGGGCGCGGTGATCGATCTCGGCCTGCTCGCGATCGGCCTGCTGAGCTGGTCGTACCGGATCGAGCCGCACCCGTTCGCGATCGTGCTGCGGCGTTTCGGCATCGTCACCGTCGCGACCTGGACGCTGCTGACCGTCGCGCTCGCCGCGGCCGACCACCTGCCAGGCATGCCGCACAACATCGCCGACATCGGCTCGATGGTCTGGTACGTGTTCCTCGGCTCGCTGCTGCTGCTCGTGCCGTTTCTCGCGACCTCGCAGAACTTCATGCGCGAGTTCGCGCTGCTCGCCGCGATCAGCACCGTCGCGACCTCGCTCGACCTGCTCTTCGTCGCGGTGTTCTCGCTCGGCCAGTTCGCCTCGCTGACGCTGTCGTTGTTTGCCTCGCTCGCGGTCTATTCGGGCGTGCGGCAGTGGATTCTGAACCAGCTGCGTGGCAGCAGCATGCTGACCACCGAGCGCATGTTCGAGCAGCTGTACCGCATCGCCCGCGAGGTCGAGGCGCAGCCCGAACGCACGCCGGCGCTGCTGTCGCAACTCCTCGGCGACCTGTTCGAGCCGCTCGAGGTCAACGTCGTCGATCGCCGCACCGGCAAGACGCGTGTGGCCGGCGACGGCTCGAGCATGCTCGTTCCCGTGCCGCTGCTCGGCGGCGACACCACGCCGCGCGGCTCGGTGATGATCCGCTTCGCGCAGCGCGGGCGGCGCCTGTTCACCTCCGAAGACGCTCGCCTGACCGACCGCATCGTCGAACAGCTGCGGCGCGCGGTGCACTTCGACAAGGCCGTCGAGCAGGGGCGCAGCGAGGAGCGCATGCGTCTCGCGCAAGACCTGCACGACGACATCGGCGCCCGGCTGCTGACCCTGATGTACAAGGCGCAATCGCCCGAGATGGAAGACTACGTGCGCCACACCCTCCAGGACCTGAAAACCCTGACGCGCGGGCTCGCGGCCTCGAACCACCGGCTCTCGCACGCGGCGGCCGAGTGGAAGACCGATCTGTCGCATCGGCTCACCGCGGCGCACGTCGAACTGAAGTGGACCTTCGCCTTCGACGAAGACATCCTGCTCACGGTGGTGCACTGGTCGGCGCTGACGCGTGTGATGCGCGAGCTCGTCAGCAACGTGATTGCGCATTCGCAGGCGCAGCAGCTCGACATCGACTTCCGTCTCGAGAGCGACCGCATCGAGCTGACGATCACCGACGACGGCGTCGGCCGCAATCCGCGCGCCTGGTCGCACGGGCTCGGGCTGGGCGGCGTTCGCAAGCGCGTCAAGCAGCTCGGCGGCGAGGTCGAGTGGCGCGAGGTGGCGCCGCACGGGATCAGTTGCCGGGTGATCATCCGCGACCTGTCGGCGCGGTGGTGACGCTGTTCAGTCGGCGCCGTCGAGGGCGCGCAGCCACAGGGCCGCTGCGCTGTCGAATATCGACGCGGTAGCGGCGAGCGCCGCACCGTCGCGCGCGAGGCGCACCCAGGCCAGCGTGTCGTGCTGGCTGCCGTCGACGAGGTCCTTGGCACGCTCGTCGAGGAGCCATGCATGCAGTCTCGCGTACTGCTGCGGATGGCGTTGCCGTGTCCACGCCAAGCCGACCAGATCGCCGTAGCCTTCTTCGCGGCGCTCGGCTTGAATGTCTGCGTGGGCAACAGCCAGCGCGGGGTTGAGCCCGTCGGGCCGATCGGCCGTGAATCCGGCCGGAAGGCCGTGCCAGGCACCGTCGACATGACGCCGGCAATGGCCGAGCTCATGCGCCGCCATCAGCTCGAGCGCATTGTCGAGCAGTGCGGGTTCGAGCCGGGCCAGCGTTGCTTCGGCTTCCGGATTGCCGCGCATCGAGAGCACCAGCTTGCAGCGCCCTTCGACGAACGCCATCGCCAGCGGCGCGACCCCGCGCGTCGCTTGCGGCTGCACGACGATGTCGAGCGGCAGCTTGGCCTCCTTCGCGAAGACGACGACGGGCCACATGCCCTTCAGCCAACGCGTCTCGGTCGGCGTCAGATCGGCGGCCTGGGCGACGCACGGGCCGAGCATGAGCAACAGCAAGAGCGCGGCGGCGAACTTGCGCATCAGGGGCGCTCCCAGCAAAGCGAAACGGCGACAAGCCAGATGCTTGTCGCCGTTCTTCGATGTTCGGTGGGGTGGCTGATGGGGCTCGAACCCACGACAACAGGAATCACAATCCTGGACTCTACCAACTGAGCTACAGCCACCGTAGAGCGGACGATTATAGCGGAAGGCCCGCGTCGAGCTGCACCGGCGCGATCACTTCCCGGCGGTGCTCGCGGCGCTTGCGCTTGCGGTATCGGTCGCCACCGGAATCGCGCCAGCCCTGATCTCGACCTTGTAGCGCGTCTTCAGCGCGTTGTAGTAGGCCTGCGCTTCGGCGTCGCCCCAGGCCTGCGCGTACTGCGACTGTGCGCGCGTCGCATCGGCGGTCTGCGGGTCGCGGGCCTGCAGCACCTTGCCGATCTTCGCGACCGCGTAGCCCTGGTCGCCGAGATCGACACCGATATAGGCCGGCAGCGTCGCAGTCGGCGCCTTCAGGATCGCGTCGACCAGCGGGCCTGGCAGGTCGCGCGGCTGCGCGCGCGACAGCGTCACGGCCGGTTCGGTCATGGCGGTCGCCGGCGCGGCGCGCAGTTCGGCCAGGCGCGCTTCGCCGAGCTTGCGCGCGAGCGCCGCAGCCTGCACGACGACGAGGCGATCGCGCACGCGTGTCTTCACGTCGGCCAGCGGCAACTGGTGCGCGGCCTCGTACTTGACGACGCGACCCGAGGCCAGCGTGCTCGCGGCGACCTCGATCGCCTCGGTGTTGCGCTTGTTGCGGATCGCGTCGGCGCCGAACAGCGCATCGAGGAACTTCGCGTTGCCGAGCGGGCCGGCGCCCGGCGCCGGCGTGCGCTTGACATCCTGCGCGGTGCGCAGCTCGAGCTTGAGCTTGTCGACGACCGGCTTCAGGCTGTCGGGCTGCTCGTAGACCGTGTTCGTGAAGTCGACCGCGGCTTCCGAGAAGCGCTTCTGTGCGAGCTGCGTCTTCACCTCGGCTTCGATCTCGCCGCGCACCGCTTCGAACGGCCGCTTCTCGCCGCCGCGCACCGCGGTCAGCTTGACGATGTGGTAGCCGAAATCGCTCTCGACCAGAGCGCCGATCTCGTCGGGCTTGAGCTTGAACGCCGCATCCTCGAGCGGTTTCGCCGCGAGACCGTCGCGGCCGAAGAAGTCGAGGTCGCCGCCCTTCTCGGCCGAGCCGGGGTCGTCGGAGTTCTTGCGCGCGACGTCGGCGAACGACGTCGGATTCTTCTTGACCTCGGCGAGCAGACCCTCGGCCTTCGCCTTTGCCTTCGCGCGATCGGCCGCCGAAGCGCCGGCATCCACCTTCACGAGGATGTGGCTCGCACGTCGCTCTTCGGTCGAGGTGTAGCGCTTTTCGTTGGCAGCGTAGTAGTCGCGCAGGTCCTTGTCGCTGACGGTGATGCCCTTCTTCAACGACTCGAGATCGAGCACCACGTATTCGATGGTCGCGACTTCGGGCGCCATGAACTGCGCGGCGTTGGCCGGATCCTTGTAGTACTTCTCGATTTCGGCATCGGTCGGCGCGACCTTCGCGAGCGACTCCTTGGTCGCGAACTGCTGCACCTGCACTTCGCGCTGCTGGAACATCGCATCGAGCGCCGCGTTGGTCGCGCCGAGCGGGGCGAACACGGTGCCGGCGATGCCCTGCACGACCTGGCGCAGCGAGAGATCCTGGCGCAGACGCTGCGCGAACATCTCGGACGACATGCCCTGCGCCGACAGCGCATCCTTGTTGACGCTGCCGTCCGGGTTGCGCAGGAACGCGAACTGCGGATCGGTGACGAACAGGCGCTGCAGGCGCTCGTCGGTGGTCGTCAGGTGCAGGTTGTCGGCGGCCGCGAGCATCACGCGTTCGCGCACCACCGCGTCGAGCGACTGGCGCTTCATCTCCGGCGTGTCGAACAGCTTCGGGTCGACGTTGGGCATCTGCCGGCGCACGCGCTCGATCTGATCGCGCTGCGCGATCTCCCACTCGTTGCGCGTGACCTTGCGGCCATCGACCTTCGCGACGGTGCTGTTGTCATCGTTCATGAAACTGCCGTAGCCCTGGTAGACACCGCCGCCGACGAACGCCAGCACGACGAAACCCAGGATCACCTGCAGCAACCAGGTGTGCTTGCGGAAGAAGTCAAACATCGAAAGCCTCTGTCAACGACGAGCCCGGCCGCGAGGGGCCGGGTCGGAAGGTGTGCGGTGAAAGCATGTCCGCCCAGATGCAACAAAGGCGAACCGAGGTTCGCCTTTGGCTGGGTGGCGGCTGGCATTCTAGCCGAGCGGCCGGTGCGGCATCTGGTGGGTGCTGAGGGGTTCGAACCCCCGACCTACGCCTTGTAAGGGCGCCGCTCTACCAACTGAGCTAAGCACCCGCATCCCTGTGTTCGATGGTCTGAATGCGGCTCAGTTGAGCGCGTCTTTGAGGGCCTTGCCGGGGCGGAACTTAGGTACCTTCGCGGCCTTGATCTTGATCGTGGCGCCGGTGCGCGGGTTGCGCCCGCTGCGTGCCGCGCGCTTGCCGACGCTGAACGTGCCGAAACCCACGAGGGACACGGTATTGTTCTTCTTCAGCGTGGTTTTCACACCGCCAATCACGGCCTCCAGGGCGCGCGCAGCGGCCGCCTTGGAAATATCGGCCTGCTTGGCGATGTGCTCGATCAACTCTGACTTGTTCACGGGCGTTCCCCCTCTTAAAGGTATCTCACGATGAATTCGGGTGGGTGTTCGGGCTGCGAACGCGGTGACGCGGCAACTCGAAAACGATTACAGCCGCGCGCTCACTCACTGTCAAGCGCGGAAGCGGATTCTATTCGCAATCATGCGCCCTCATTCACGCAGAACCGCGCGCTTCCTCGCTTGACAAGGTTCGAGGCCCGCTCCTAGCTCGACGCATCGTTCACGTGCCACGTGATGGTGCGCGAACCACGAGCGCGACGCCGGTCGCAGTCAGCAGCATGCCCACGCCCATGCTCCATGTGAACGCCTCGCCGAACAGCAGCCACGCGAGCGTCGCGGTGCATGGCGGCACGAGGTACATCAGGCTCGCGACCTCGGTCGCAGCGCCGCGCTGGATCAGCAGGTACAGCAGCGAACTGCCGCCGAGCGTCAACGCAAGCACCGACCAGGCCATCGCCCCGATCATCTGCGCATGCCACACGACCGGCTCGGTCTCGAGCCATGCCAGCGGCAGGCTGACCGCCAGTGCCGCGAACAGCTGGATCGCGCCGGCGCTGCGCACGTCGCAGGCCTTGACGAAGCGCTTCTGATAGAGCGTGCCGGTCGTGATGCTGACGAGCGCGAAGATCGCCAGGCCGAGGTTCCGGTGCGTGACCTCGCCGCCGCCGAGCTTGTGCCAGACGACCAGCGTGAGCCCGCCCAGGCCAAGCGCCAGCCCGAGCCACTGCCGCGGCACGACGCGCGTGTGCGCGTTGCCGGCATCGCGACTGCGCCATGTCATCCACAACGCGGTAAGCACCGGCTGCAGCCCGACCAGCAACGCGACCGTCCCGGCGCCGATGCCGGACTTGATCGCTGCCCACACGCCGCCGAGATACCCCGCGTGGATCAGCACGCCGACGACCGCGAGGTGGCCCCACTGCGCCGCCTCGCGCGGCCATGGCACGCGGGCGATGCGGATCCACACGCCGAAGCACAGCAGCGAGAACGCGTAGCGAATCGCCAGAAAGCTCAGCGGCGGCGAATGCGGCATGCCGAAGCGCGCCACGACAAAGCCGGTGCTCCAGATCAGCACGAAGACCCAGGGCATCGCGCGCAGCCAGGTGCCGCGCCGGCTTGCGGCGATAGCTGTCACGACCTGCGCCGCCGGCGGGTCGAGCGCCGGGCCGCCCCAAGCCGGCCCGCATCCCCTCGGGGGATCGGCGAACGTACTCGTTCGACGAGGGGCTCCATCAGCGCGCTTTGGCGCGGATCTCGGGGAGCGCCTTTTGCAGGTAGTAGACCATCGACCAGATCGTCAGCACGGCCGAGAGATAGATCAGCCACGTGCCCCAGAGCTGCGTGTCGACCAGTTCGAACAGGCGGCCGTGAAACAGCAGGAACGGGATCGCGACCATCTGCACGACGGTCTTGACCTTGCCCAGCATGTGCACCGCAACGCTGCGCGACGCGCCGATCTGCGCCATCCATTCGCGCAAGGCCGAGATCGCGATCTCGCGGCCGATGATCACGAGCGCAATGAGACTCTGCACGCGTTCCAGTTCGACCAGCACCAGCAACGCGGCGCAGACCAGGAACTTGTCGGCCACCGGATCGAGGAAGGCACCGAACGACGAGGTCATGTTGAGCCGGCGCGCGAGGTAGCCGTCGGCCCAGTCGGTCAGCGCGACGACGATGAAGAGCACGGTCGCGATCAGGTTGCGATCGATCTCGGTCAGCGGCAAGTGGAACACCCCGACGATCAGCGGAATCGCGACGATGCGCGCCCAGGTCAGCAAGGTCGGCAGGTTGAAGAACATGCCTCATTGTGACCCGACTTGCCGGGCCGACGCGGTTGTGCTCTATGGGTCGAGCGTGCGCGGCTTGAACTTGCGCTCGTGGTCGAACAGGAAGGTCTCGGTGAAGCGCCATGGCTTCGGCAAGCGCGACACATCGCCGAACGGCGCCGCGCGGAGCACCGCGGCCTCGGCGAGCTTGGACGTGTCCTTCGCCTCTTGCGGATGGCGCAGGACCACGATCCTGCGCACGCTGCCATCGCCGTTGAGTTCGATCTCCAGCACCGGGATGCCGAGCAGCGGCTCGGGCACCGCGCCGACATAGGTGCCGTTCGGGTTCGCGGCGACGAGGCGATGCGCCGCCTGCAGTCGAACCTCGGCCCAGGTACGTACCGGGCCGGGTGGCGGCAACGGCAGCCCCAAAGCAGCCGCCGCCGTTGCCTCGGGGCTTGCGCCGACCCGCCCGGTGGTCGTCGCCGCGGTCTTGCTCTCCGGCATCGCCGGCGCCGGAGGCGGCGAAGAGGAACAGCCCGCCATCAGGCTCAGGCCTGCCAGGCCGGCGCGCACGCGGTAGTCAATGAAGGACACGATAGATCTCCTCTGCCAGTTCTTTCGAGATGCCGTCGACGCTCAGCAGGTCTTCGACACTCGCGCTGCCGACACCGCGCACGCCACCGAAGCGCTGCAACAGCTTCGCACGCTTCTTCGGGCCGACGCCGGCAATGTCTTCGAGGCGGCTCGCGCCGGTGCGCACACTGGCACGCCGCGCGCGCATTCCGGTGATCGCGAAGCGGTGCGCCTCGTCGCGAATCTGCGCCACCAGCATCAGCGCCGCCGAGTCGCGGCCGAGGTACACCTTCGGGCGACCGTCGGCGAACACCAGCTCTTCGAGGCCGACCTTGCGGCCCTCGCCCTTCTCGACGCCGACGATGCGCCCGAGGTCGATGCCGAGTTCCTCGAACACCTCGCGCGCCATGCTGACCTGGCCGCGGCCGCCGTCGACCAGCACCAGGTCAGGCAGGCGCGCCTCGCCGCGCGCCGCGGCCTCGGCGAGCTTCGAATAGCGGCGCGTCAGCACCTGGCGCATCGCCGCATAGTCGTCGCCGCCAGTGATGCCTTCGATGTTGTAGCGGCGGTACTGGGCACTCTGCATCCGGTGGGCTTCGAAGACGATGCAGGATGCCTGCGTCGACTCGCCCGCGGTGTGGCTGATGTCGAAACACTCGATGCGAAAGGTGTCCATGTCCTCGACCGCCAGATCGAGCGCCTCGACCAGCGCACGCGTGCGCGCCTGCTGCGAGCCTTCTTCGGCGAGCAGTTGCGCGAGCTTGAGCTGTGCACCCTTGACGCACATGTCGAGCCAGGCACGACGCGGCTCGCGCGGCTGATGCTGCGCGGTCACCTTGATGCCGCTCTGCAGCGAGAGCGCCTCGATCAGCGCCTTGTCGACCGCGTGGCTGAGCACCAGCAGCGGCGGCACGCCGCCATCGAGGTAGTGCTGCGCGATGAAGGCTTCGAGCACCTGCACTTCGGACGAGAGCGGTGCGCGCGAAGTGTCGGGCTGCGCGTCGTCGTCCTCCGGCCCGAGTTCCATCACGTCGTCGACATGCTTCGGGAAATACGGCCGGTCGCCGAGGTGGCGCCCGCCGCGCACCATCGCGAGGTTCACGCAGGCGCGCCCGCCCTCGACCTTGACCGCGAGGATGTCGGCGTCCTTGGTCGTCACGCCGGTGTTGTCCTCGACCGCCTGCTGGTGCAGCACGCGCGAGAGCGCGCCGATCTGGTTGCGGATCTCGGCCGCCTGCTCGAAGCGCAGGGCCTGCGCGTGCGCCATCATCTGCGCCTGCAGGTCGTCCATCAGCTGCTGCTGTTCGCCCTGCAGAAAGCGCTCGGCATGGTTCACGTCGTGCGCGTAGTCCTCGGCCGAGATGAAGTTCACGCACGGCCCCGAGCAGCGCTTGATCTGGTACAGCAGGCACGGCCGCGTACGGTTGCTGAACACGGTGTCTTCGCAGGTGCGCAGGCGAAACACCTTCTGGATCATCTGGATCGATTCCTTGACCGCCCATGCGCTCGGGAACGGCCCGAAGTAGCGATGTTTCTGATCGACCGAGCCGCGGTAGTACGCGACACGCGGGAAGGCGTGCGAGGCGATCTTCAGGTACGGGTAGCTCTTGTCGTCGCGGAACAGGATGTTGTAGCGCGGCGCGAGCGTCTTGATCAGGTTGTTCTCGAGCAGCAGCGCCTCGGCCTCGGAACGCACGACCGTCGTCTGCAGCCGCGCGATCTTCGTGATCATGTGGCCGATGCGCGTACCGCCGTGGTTCTTCTGGAAATAGCTCGAGACGCGCTTCTTCAGATCGCGCGCCTTGCCGACGTACAGCACCGCATCGGCGGCGTCGAAGTAGCGGTACACGCCGGGCAGGTTCGGCAGCGCGGCGACCTCGGCGAGCAGTTGCACGCGCGCGGCGTCGCCGGGGTCGGTGGCGGGAGTGGAAACAACGTCTTCGGTCATCAAGCACCATTGTGCCGCGCGGGTCCGATCCGCAAGGCGCGCCGGGAATAATGGGGCCATGCAATGGGACCTGTTCTGCCGCGTCATCGACAACTTCGGCGACATCGGCGTGTGCTGGCGGCTCGCGGCCGATCTCGGCACGCGCGGCGAGCGCGTGCGGCTGTGGGTCGACGACGCGTCGGCGCTGGGATGGATGGCGCCGGACGGCGCTGCGAACGTCGAGGTGCACGCCTGGTTGGCAGGCGATCCTGGCATCGACCCGGGCGATGTCGTCATCGAGGCCTTCGGCTGCACCTTGCCGGAGCCCTTCGTGCGCCGCATCGCGAGCGCACCGCGCGTGCCGTTGTGGATCAACCTCGAGTACCTCAGCGCCGAAGACTTCGTCGAGCGCGCGCACCGGCTGAGTTCGCCGCAGCACAGCGGCGCGGCCGCCGGGCTGCGCAAGTGGTTCTTCTATCCGGGCTTCACGCCACGCACCGGCGGCCTGATCCGCGAGCCCGGCCTGCAGGCGCGTCAGGAGGCCTTCGATGCGGCGGCCTGGCTCGGCGGACAGGGTCTCGCCCGCGCGCCCGACGAACGCGTCGTGAGCCTGTTCTGCTACGCGGCGGCAGCGTTGCCGGCGTTGCTCGAGCAGCTTGCGCAGCAGCCCACGCTGCTGCTCGCGACCGCCGGCGCGGCGGCGCGCCAGGTCGACGCGCTGCTCGGCCCAGCGCTGCGCCGCGGCGCGCTGCGTGCCGCGCTGCTGCCGGCGCTGACGCAGCACGACTACGACCACCTGCTGTGGGCCGGCGACCTGAACTTCGTGCGCGGCGAAGACTCGTTCGTGCGCGCACAGTGGGCTGGCAAGCCCTTCGTCTGGCAGATCTATCCGCAGCACGACAGCGTGCACCTGACCAAGCTCGACGCGTTCCTGACACGCTTCGGCGCCGATCCCGAATTGCGCGCGTTCTGGCAGGCGTGGAACCGCGACGACGTGCCGTTGCCGGCGCTGCCCGTATGGCCGGGCTGGCGCCGGCGCTGCGAGGCCTGGCGCGCCGCGCTGCTGGCGCAGCCCGACCTCTGTACCCAGCTGCTCCGGTTCGCCGCCGAAACAAGCTAAAATCGAGGGCTTTCCGCGCACCGGACCCTGATTTCTGTGTGTGCGCAGCCCCCGAGCACAAGAAGCGCGCCAACGAGACCAGCGCGTTCTTGTGCCACACATCTCACCGCATACGGAAACAGCTATGAAGACCGCAATGGAATTTCGCGCCGGCAACGTCATCATGCAGGGCAAGGACCCGATGGTCGTGCTGCGCACCGAGTACAGCCGCGGCGGCCGCAATTCGGCGACCGTTCGCATGAAGCTGAAGAGCCTGCTGTCGAACTCGGGCACCGAGGTCGTGTTCAAGGCCGACGACAAGCTCGACCAGGTCCTGCTCGACAAGAAGGAATGCACCTACTCGTACTTCGCCGACCCGATGTACGCGTTCATGGACGCCGAGTACAACCAGTTCGAGGTCGAGTCCGAGAACATGGGCGATGCGATCCAGTACCTCGAAGACGGCATGCCGGTCGAGGTCGTGTTCTACGACGGCAAGGCGATCTCGGTCGAACTGCCGACCAGCCTGGTGCGCGAGATCACCGACACCGAGCCGGCCGTCAAGGGCGACACCTCCGGCAAGGTGCTGAAGACCGCGAAGATCGCGACCGGCTTCGAGATCTCGGTGCCGCTGTTCGTGCAGACCGGCGACAAGGTCGAGATCGACACCCGCACGCACGAGTACCGCAAGCGCGTTTGAGTACAAACGCCGGAGACGATGGCGGGCCCGCTTTGCGGGCCCTTTTCTTTTGTGCGGGATGATTCGGCCATGCCGTTCGATTTCGCCGCCGTCAGCGCCCCGTTCCGCATGCAGCCGGGGCTGCGACGGATCGTTCCCGGCAGCGCACCGCTGACCCCGAATGCGCCGGGTTCGGCCGCGCTGGACGAGAAGCTCGCCGCGCTGCGCGATCACCCGCAGCACGCGTTGCTCGCGGTCGCCGGATTCGACCCGATGCCGGCCCTGCGCGCGCTGCTGCGCCAGGCCGCCACCGAGCACCCGCAAGCATTCGCGTGGGACGGCGAGGCCGGTCTCGATGCGCTCGCGCTCGGCTGGTCGGCACGCGGCGCCGAGTTGCGCGGCGACGGCCCGCAGCACATCGGCGACTGCCTGCGCGCGCTGCCCGAAGCGTGGCGCCTGCCCGGCCTGCTCAGCCTCGCGCTGCTCGAAGACTTCGCGGTGATCGATGGCGCGACCGCGCACATTCCGTGGCTCGCGGTGTGCTTGCCGTCGCGCTGGGCGCCCGAAGAAAAGGTCGGCCGGCACTTCGCCGAAGTGCATGCGCCGGTCGCCGACAACCAGTTGCTGGTCGGCGCCGGCGAGCACCTGGCACGCCTCGTGACCGGTGCAGAGCGCTGGGAGCGCTTCGTCTGGAGCATCGCCAGCGATTCGCACCTGATGCAGCACCCGCGCCATGCGCCGCCGAGCACGTGGCCGGCGGCGCTCGATGCAGAGGCGCTCGCCGCGCGCGCGAGCTTCCGCACCGAGCACCAGACCTTCATCCCGCTGCCCGAAGCGCGTCAGGCGGTGTTCACGATCCACGTCGAAAGCCAGCCGCTGCGCAGCGCCATCGCGACGCCCGTGCGCGCACGCCAGCTGCACGACGCGCTCGGGAGCATGAGTGCGGCCGTGCTCGCGTACCGCGGCCTGAGCGACGCGCGCGATCGCCTGTTGAGCTGGCTCGCCGCGCGCGCCGCATGAACAGCACGCCGATCACGCCGGCCGCCCTTTCGCACGACGCGCGCGGGCTGCCGTTCTCGGCCGAATACCACGACATCTACCATCCGCAGTCGGGCGCGCTCGCGCAGGCCCGCCATGTCTTCATCGGCGGCAATGCGCTGCCGCAGCGCTGGCAGGGCCGCGATCGCTTCGTCGTGGTCGAGACCGGCTTCGGCCTGGGCAACAACTTCCTCGCGACCTGGCAAGCCTGGCGCGACGACCCGCGGCGCTGCGCACGGCTGGTCTTCATCTCGATCGAGCAGCACCCGCTGACGCGCGCCGACCTGATCGCGGTCCAGCGCGAATCTGCGCTGCCCGAACTGGCGGAACGGTTGCAGCGGGCGTGGCCGCCGCTGACGCACAACCTGCACCGGCTGAGCTTCGACGACGGCGGCGTCAAACTGCTGCTCGCGCTCGGCGATGTGCAGGCCTGGCTGAAGGAGCTCGTCGCCGAGGTCGACGCGTTCTACCTCGATGGCTTCGCGCCGGCGCGGAACCCGCGCATGTGGGACGAACGTGTCTGCAAGGCGCTCGGCCGCCTCGCCGCGCCCGGCGCGACGCTGGCCACCTGGAGCGCCGCGCACGCGCTGCGCGAGCACCTGACGAGCGCCGGCTTCGCGGTGCAAGTCGCCGCGGGCCAGGGCGGCAAGCGCGACATCACGCTGGCGCGCTTCGCACCCGCGTTCACGCCGCGGCGCGCACCATCGCGCCGGTCCGGCGACGTCGCGCAAGAGAAGCACGCGCTGATCGTCGGCGCCGGGCTCGCCGGCTGCGCGGCCGCCGCGGCGCTCGCCGAGCACGGCTGGCGCAGCACACTGCTGGAGCGCCGCCCGACGATCGCCGGCGAGGCCTCCGGCAACCCGGCCGGCCTGCTTCACGGCATCGTCAATGCGCACGACGGCGTGCACGCGCGCTTCAATCGCGCCGCGGCGCTGGCCGCGAGCGCGACCGTTCGCGCTGCGCTCGAACGCGGCGTGCCGGGTCAGGTGCATGGCTTGCTGCGGCTGGAGACGGCGCTCGATCGGCCGCAGATGCAGGCGCTGCTCGACCGGCTCGGCCTGCCGCCCGACTACGTGCAGGCGCTGGGCGCCGATGAAGCCGGCTCGCGGGCCGGCATCGCGTTGGCGTCCGCGTGCTGGTTCTATCCCGGCGGCGGCTGGGTGCATCCGGCCGGCCTCGCGCGTTCGTTCCTGGATCGCGCCGGCGTGCGGGCCGAACTGCGCACCGGCGTCGACGCGCACGCGCTGCAGCGCACGCCGCATGGCTGGCGCGTGCTCGACGCGCACGGCGCAAGCGTCGCCGAGGCGCCGACCCTCGTGCTCGCGAATGCCGGCGACGCGCTGCGCCTGATCGGCCATGCCGACTGGCCGATCGCCAGCGTGCGCGGCCAGATCAGCCTGACGCGCACCGCGCCGCCGTTCGCCACACCCCGAGTGCCGATCGCCGGCAACGGCTACCTGCTGCCCGAGGTCGATGGCCGCGCGCTGTTCGGCGCGACCGCGCAGCCCGGCGACGACGACCCGAGCGTGCGCGACACCGACCATGCCCTGAACCTCGCGCAACTCGCGCGTCTTCTCGGCCATGACGTCGATCTCGACCCGACCGCACTGGACGGCCGCACCGCTTGGCGCTGCAGTGCCGCGGATCGCCTGCCGGTGATCGGTGCGGTGCCCGCCGCCGCGGCCGAAGGGGCGCGCCTCGATCAGCCGCGCTTCGTGCCGCGCGTGCCCGGCCTGTATGTCTTCACCGCACTCGGCTCGCGCGGCATCACCTGGAGCGCGCTCGGTGCACAAGTGCTGGCGGCGTGCGTCACCGGCGCACCGGTTCCGGTCGAGGCGAGCCTGCTGGACGCGATCGACCCAGCGCGCTTCGTCAGCCGGCGCGCGCGCCGATCCACGCGCGGATGACGGCGTAGACGCGCGGGTGGTTCAGCAGGCTCATGTGGCCGAGGGCGGCGAGTTCGACGCGTTGCACATCGCCAGTCAGGCCGTCGTCGGCCGCGCTGCCGGCGCGCACGAGGCCGTCGCCGAGCAGTGCGCCGACGAGCGCTTTCATGCCGCCGGTCGAGTCATCCCCCAGCGTGCCGAACAGCAGCCGCAAGGCCGGCGGCGCAGCTGACTTCGGCGCGCGCTTCAAGCCGCTGCGCAAATCCTTGATGCCGTGGCTGCGCGCGTTGGCGAGGCGCGCGAGCGGTCGCGTCACGTCCGAGACCGACAGCGCGGCCGCCGCCGCGTTCCCGAGCTTCTCGAGCGGGGCGCCCTGGTGCGGTGAACCGAGGCAGACGATCATCGGCACTGCGCGCGCCCAACCCAGCCCGGCCTCCGCCGCAAGAGCCTGCGCGCGGCGCGCGACCAGGCCGCCCATGCTGTGGCCGACCAGCACCCACTCGGTCACCTGCGGCGCAGCGCGGGCGACGCGGTCGAGCAAGTCGGCCAGTTGCTGCGCGTTGTTGTCGATCGCCAGGCCGCTGTTGTAGCGAAGCCGGAGCGCACGCAGACCGAATTCATGCTCGAGCAACGCGCCGTAGTCGGGCGCCTGGCCAGCGGGCAACGCATCGGCCCAGGCCGAACCGGCCCACGCATCGCTGCGCAGGCGCCAGCTCTGCTCGTCGCAGGCCAGGCCGTGCAGGAACAGGCAGACGCGCGGCCCGAGCGATGGGAGCGGCCCCGGTGCGAGGCCGAGCGGGCCGTGACGATCGTGCAGGCTCATCGTCACTGCGAGCGCGCTGCCCGAATGGGCCAGTGCGTCGCCGACGATGCCGTTGAGCGCACCGCGCAGCGCCTGCTCCTTGCGGCCCGGAACGCGTTCCGGATCGAGCGCGGCGCGCTCGGCATGGCCGGCGAGTGTCGATGCCGCGCTGCCGCCATGCCGCACCGCCGCGTACACGCCCTGGGTGATCGCATCGTGCACGCCCTGCACGATGCGTGTCGGCACCGACAAGCCCGGCACGCGCAGCAGGCTGTCGAAGGCCTTGCCGGCGATCGCCTGGTGCATCTCTTGAACCCGCGTGGCGGTCGCCTGGAAGCCGGCGTTCAGGGCCGGCGCGTAGCCCGATGCGGGATCGGCCGCCTCGGCCGCGGGCGCCGCCTCCTCGTCCGAAGGCTTGCGGCGCCTGACCACGTCAGTGTGCGGGCGGTTGATCGTCCGCGGGCGCGGTGTCGGTGGTCGTCGCCTCGTCCCCGGTTTGCTCGTCGGGGGCGCCCTCGCCTGCCTTGCGGCCGGCTTTCTCCTTCAGCTTCTCTTCCTTCTTCTTCTTCTTGGCCAGTTCTCGCTGGCGCTTCTCGAACGAATAATTTGGTTTGGCCATGGGCCGTCCTTCCTGTCTTGAGCTGAGGTCGACGCCGGGTGCGCGCCAGACCCGAGGTTACGCGCTTTTCAGCGGCGCAATTTCGCGGCGACGACGATGCGCATCAGAAAGTCATCGTCTTGACGCCGTCGGCGGTGCCGAGCAGACACACCGAGGCCTTGTTGCGCGCGAAGATGCCGACGCCGACGACGCCCGGCCACTGGTTGATCTCGCGCTCGAGCGTCTCGGGATCGCCGATGCTCAGCCCGCGCACGTCGAGGATCTGGCCGCCGTTGTCGGTCAGCACACCGGCGCGCAGCTTCGGTTCGCCGCCGAGCGCGCGCAGCCGCCGGGCGACCAGCGCCGCCGCCATCGGGATCACCTCGACCGGCAGCGGAAAGCGCCCCAGTGTCGCGACGAGCTTGGACGCGTCGGCGATGCAGACGAAGCGCGCCGCGATGTCGGCGACGATCTTCTCGCGCGTCAAGGCCGCGCCGCCGCCCTTGATCATGTTGCCGCGGTGGTCGATCTCGTCGGCGCCGTCGATGTAGACGGCCAGCGATTCGACCTCGTTCGCGTCGACCACCTCGATGCCGAGCGCGCGCATCCGCGCCGTGCTCTGCACCGAGCTCGACACCGCCGCCCGGACACCCACCGGCATCTTCGCGAGCGCGTCGATGAAGCAGTTGACCGTCGAGCCGGTGCCCACGCCGATCACGCTGCCGGGTTCCACGTAGGCGATCGCGGCCTGCCCGACCAGGGCCTTCAGTTCGTCTTGTGTCATGCGCCGGATTATCGGCGAGCGCAGCGCGCTTCAGATCTTGCCGACCATCGCCTCCGGCCGCACCCAGGCCTCGAACTGCTCGGCCGAGACGAAGCCCGAAGCCAGCGCCGCCTCGCGCAGGCTGAGCCCCTGCGCGTGCGCCGCCTTGGCGATCTGCGCGGCCTTGTCGTAGCCGATGTGCGGGTTCAGCGCGGTGACGAGCATCAGCGAGCGCTGCAGCAGTTCGCCGATGCGCGCGCGATCGGCTTCGATGCCGCGCGCGCAGTGCGCCTCGAAGCTGAGCACGCCATCGGCAAGCAGCCGCATGCTTTGCAGCACGTTGTGGATGATCACCGGCTTGTAGACGTTGAGCTCGAAGTTGCCGGACGCGCCGGCGAGGTTGACCGCAACGTCATTGCCCATCACCTGGCAGGCGAGCATCGTCAGCGCCTCGCACTGGGTCGGATTGACCTTGCCCGGCATGATCGAGCTGCCGGGTTCGTTCTCGGGGATCGTGATCTCGCCCAAGCCTGACCGGGGGCCGGAGGCGAGCCAGCGCACGTCGTTGGCGATCTTCATCAACGAGGCCGCGAGCGTCTTCAGCGCGCCGTGCGTGAACACCAGCGCGTCGTGCGCCGCGAGCGCCTCGAACTTGTTCGGTGCCGATTCGAACGCGTAGCCGGTCGCCTGTGCGAGCTCGGCCGCGACGCGCTCGCCGAACTCCGGGTGCGTGTTCAGCCCGGTGCCGACCGCGGTACCGCCGAGCGCCAGTTCGCGCAGGTGCGGGCGCGTCGTGCGCAGGTGGCGGATGCCGTGGTCGATCTGTGCGACCCAGCCCGAGATCTCCTGGCCCAGCGTCAGCGGCGTGGCATCCTGCAGGTGCGTGCGGCCGATCTTGACGACGTCCGCGAACGCGTGCGATTTCGCGGCCAGCGTCGCGCGCAGCGTGTCGAGTGCGGGCAGCAGCCGGCCCTCGAGCGACTGCAGCGCGGCCACGCTCATGGCTGTCGGGAACACGTCGTTCGACGACTGGCCGCGGTTCACGTCGTCGTTCGGATGGACCCGACGCGCGTTGCCGATCTCGCCGCCGAGCAGCTGCGACGCGCGGTTCGCGAGCACCTCGTTGAGGTTCATGTTGGTCTGCGTGCCCGAGCCGGTCTGCCAGACCGACAGCGGGAACTGCGCGTCGTGCCGGCCGGCGAGCACTTCGTCGGCCGCGGCGACGATCGCATCGGCCTTCTTCGGATCGAGGGTGCCGAGCCCGCGGTTCACGACGGCCGCGCTGCGTTTCACGAGCGCCAGCGCATGGATCAGCTCGCGCGGCATGCGCTCGGTCGAGATCGCGAAGTGGTGCAGCGAGCGCTGGGTCTGCGCGCCCCACAGGGCGGTGTCGGCGACGGCGATGTCGCCGAAGCTGTCGTGCTCGAGTCGATGCGGTTCGGTGTCTTCGGAGGGGCTCATGGGATGACGGATCGATGGGTGGCGACAGAGGGTTTGCGCCAAAGTATGCCCGCCGGCCGCTGCCACAATGCCGTCCATGTCATTGCTGCCGTACGCGCTCGCCCGCCCTTTCCTGTTCGGCCTCGATCCCGAACAGGCGCACGAACTGACGCTGGACTCGCTCGCGCGCCTGCAGAACACGCCGCTGCGATGCCTGTGGCAGCAGCCACGCGTGGACGACCCGGTCGAGGTCGCCGGGCTGCGCTTCCCGAACCGCATCGGCCTGGCCGCCGGTCTCGACAAGAACGGCCGTTGCATCGACGGCCTCGGCGCGATCGGCTTCGGCTTCATCGAGGTCGGGACCGTGACGCCAAAGGCCCAGCCCGGCAACCCGAAGCCGCGCATGTTCCGCCTGCCCGAGGCGAACGCGCTGATCAACCGGCTCGGCTTCAACAACGACGGCCTCGATACGTTCGTCGCGAACGTGAAGCGCGCGCGCTTTCGTCGAGGCGGCGGCATCCTCGGCCTGAACATCGGCAAGAACGCCGCGACGCCGATCGAGAATGCCGTCGACGACTACCTGCTGTGCCTGGACGGCGTCTACCCGCATGCCGACTACGTGACGCTGAACATCTCGAGCCCGAACACGAAGAACCTGCGCGCGCTGCAGGCCGACGCCGCGCTCGATGCGCTGCTCGACGCGGTGCAGGAACGTCGCACGCGGCTCGCCGCGCAGCACGGCCGCCGCGTGCCGGTGTTCCTGAAGATCGCGCCCGACCTCGACGACGCGCAGGTCGCCGCGATCGCCGCGACCTTGCAACGCCACGCGATCGATGGCGTGATCGCGACCAACACGACGATCGCGCGCGACGCGGTCAAGCACCTGCGCCACGGCGACGAGGCCGGCGGGCTGTCCGGCGCACCGGTCTTCGCGGCCTCGAACCGCGTCATCGCGCAACTGCGCGCGGCGCTCGGCCCAGCCTTCCCGATCATCGGCGTGGGTGGCGTGATGAGCGCGGCCGATGCGCAGGCCAAGGTTGCGGCCGGCGCGGACCTGGTCCAGATCTACACCGGCTTCATCTATCAAGGCCCGCCGCTGATCGCCGCCGCGGCACGTGCGCTCGCACGGGGAGCGCCTGCGTGAGCCGGCGCGCGCCTCGGGCGCTGACGATCGGCCTGTGTGTCGCCGCGCTTGCGCTGCTCGGCGGCTGCGGCGCGCTGCCGCGCATCGTGCCCGACATGGCGCGCGCCGCCCCCGCGCCGCAGCTCGACGGCGCGCGCGGGCCGCTCTCGGCCGCACGCAGCAAGGAGATCCTCGACGGGCTGCGCGCGAGCGGGCGCAACACCGACGTCCTCGGCCGCCACCTCGCGCTCGAGGCCGCACTGTCGGACAGCCCGCTGAGCGCCGGCAACAAGGTCCAGCTGCTGCAGGATGGCCCGAGCACCTACCAGGCGATGTTCGCGGCGATCGAGGCGGCGCGCGACCACATCAACCTCGAAACCTACATCCTCGACGACGACCCGATCGGCCGGCGCTTCGCCGCGGCGCTGATCGCGAAGCAGCGCGCCGGCGTGCAGGTCAACCTGATCCGCGACAGCGTGGGCACGCTGCGCACACCGGCGGCGTTCTTCGAGGAGCTGCGCAGCGCGGGCATCGCGATCGTGGTCTTCAACCCGGTCAACCCATTGACCGCGAAGGCCGGGTGGGACGTGAACCAGCGCGACCACCGCAAGCTGCTGATCGTCGACGGCAAGACAGCGTTCACCGGTGGCATCAACATCAGCAGCGTCTACAGCTCGAGCGGCTCGCGCGCCGAGCCTTCGACCGGCCGCCCCGGCAGCGAGCTGCCGTGGCGCGACACCGACCTGCAGGTCGACGGCCCGGTCGTCGCCGAATTCCAGAAGCTCTTCATCGAGACCTGGGAAAAGCAGAAAGGCCCGTCGCTCGCGAAGCGCCGCTACTACCCGCCGTTGACGCGCCAGGGCGACGAGGTCGTGCACGCGATCGCCGGTGCGCCCGACGAACCCTACAGCCTGATCTATGCGACGCTGATCTCGGCGATCGATTCGGCCGAGAAGGAAGTGCTGGTGACGAACGCCTACTTCGTTCCCGACCCGCAGTTGGTGGCTTCGCTGAAAGGCGCGGTCGCGCGCGGTGTCGACGTGAAGCTCGTGCTGCCGGCGGTGACCGATTCGGCCCTGGTGCTGCACGCCGGCCGCTCCAACTACGACGAGCTGCTGCGCGGCGGCATCAAGATCTACGAGCGCCAGAACGCGCTGCTGCACTCGAAGACCGCGCTGATCGACGGCGTCTGGTCGACGGTGGGGTCTACTAACCTCGACTGGCGCAGCTTTCTGCACAATCAGGAAGTGAATGCGGTGGTGCTCGGCAACGCGTTCGGTCAGCGCATGCGAGCCGCATTCGACGCAGACCTCGCGGCATCGAATCCGGTCACGCTGGCGCAGTGGGAGCAGCGCTCCCCGCTGCAGCGCATGAAGGAGATGTTCGGGCGCCTGTGGCAGTACTGGCTCTGACCGGCCGACGGGAGACAAGCCATGAAGACATCGTCGCCAAGGCGAGCCGCGATGCTCGCGATCACGTTCGCGCTGTGGCTGATCGGTGCGCCGCTCGCGCTGGCACAAGATGCCGTCGCGCTGCGCGCCAGGCACGACAGCTTGCGCGAGAAGCTCGCGAGCAACCCGTTCCAGCGGCCGCTGGTGCTGGAGTCGACGCAGAATTCGGGTGACCTGAAGGGCGAGGTCTACGCGGTCGTCGAGCAGCCGTTCAGCGTCGTCGGCCCGGCCCTGCAGGGCATGGATCACTGGTGCGATCTGCTGATCCTGCACCTGAACGTGAAGGGCTGCAGCAGCGCTGGCAAGCCACCGGCCGAGGTGCTCAGCCTGGTCGTCGGGCGCAAGTTCGACCAGCCGCTGGACGAAGCCTACAAGGTCGACTTCGCCTACAGCGTGCCGGCCGCGACGGCCGACTACCTGCGCGTGCAGATGGCCGCCGAGAGCGGCCCGATGAGCACGCGCAACTACCGGCTCGCGCTCGAGGCGGTGCCGCTCGATTCGAACCGCAGCTTCGTCCACATGTCGTATGCCTACGCCTACGGCGCGGCGGCCAGGTTCGCGATGAGCGCCTACCTCGCGACCGCGGGGCGCGACAAGGTCGGCTTCAGCGTCGTCGGCAAGGGCGAGGACGGCAAGCCGATCTACATCGACGGCGTGCGTGGCGTGGTCGAGCGCAACACGATGCGCTACTACCTCGCGATCGAGGCCTACCTCGGCTCGTTGTCGGCGTCGCCCGGCGAGCAGCAGGAGAAGCGGTTGCGCGACTGGTACGCCGCGACCGAGCGCCACGCGCGGCAGCTGCACGAGATGGAGCGCGACGAGTACCTGACGATGAAGCGCAGCGAGCTGCAGCGGCAGCGCACAGGCGCGGCGCGCTGAGGCGGCGACCCTCAGACGCTCAAAGCACCGGCACCCCGGTCTTCGATTGCAGCTCTTCGCGCGTCACGCCCTCGGCGAGCTCGACGAGCTTCAGGCCCTGCGGCGTCACGTCGAGCACCGCGAGGTCGGTGATGATGCGGTTGACGACGCCGACGCCGGTCAGCGGCAGCGTGCACTCGGGGACGATCTTCAGGTCGATCGTGCCATCCTTCTTCTTCGCGACGTGCTCCATCAGCACCAGCACGCGCGCGACGCCGGCGACCAGGTCCATCGCACCGCCCATGCCCTTGACCATCTTGCCCGGGATCATCCAGTTCGCCAGGTCGCCCTTGCCGCTGACCTGCATCGCGCCGAGGATCGACAGGTTGATCTTGCCGCCGCGGATCATCGCGAAGCTGTCGTGCGACCCGAAGATCGACGAGCCCGGCAAGGTCGTCACGGTCTGCTTGCCGGCGTTGATCAGGTCGGCGTCGACCTGGTCCTCGGTCGGGAACGGGCCGATGCCCAGCATGCCGTTCTCGCTCTGCAGCCAGACCTCGATGTCGGGCGAAACGAAATTCGCGACCATCGTCGGCAACCCGATGCCCAGGTTGACATAGAAGCCGTCCTGCAGCTCCTGCGCGGCGCGTGCCGCCATTTGATCGTGCGTCCAGGCCATGAGGGCCTCCTTCGGAGTAAGACGATGGCGGGTTCCTTGCGGAACCCTTGAAGGGGGTGTCCGGCTAGACGCCGGCCTTGGGTGTGATCGTGCGCTTCTCGATGCGCTTCTCGGGGTGTGCGTTGAGCACGATGCGATGCACGTAGATGCCGGCGAGATGCACGGCGTCCGGGTCGAGCGAACCGGTCTCGACGATCTCTTCGACCTCGACGATCGTGGTCTTGCCGGCCATCGCGCAGGCCGGATTGAAGTTGCGCGCGGTGCGGCGGAAGATCAGGTTGCCGCTCTTGTCGGCCTTCCAGGCCTTGACCAGCGCGACCTCGGGCACGAGGGCCCGCTCCATCACGTAGGTGTGGCCGTCGAACTCGCGCAGCTCCTTGCCCTCGGCCACCAGCGTGCCGACGCCGGTCTTCGTGAAGAACGCCGGGATGCCGGCGCCGCCGGCGCGCAGCTTCTCGGCCAGCGTGCCCTGCGGCGTGAACTCGAGCTCGAGTTCGCCGGCCAGGTACTGGCGCTCGAACTCCTTGTTCTCGCCGACATAGCTCGAGATCATCCGCTTGATCTGGCGCGTTTCGAGCAGCAGGCCGAGGCCGAAGCCGTCGACGCCGGCGTTGTTCGAGATCACCGTCAGCCCCTTGACGCCCGAGTCGCGCAGCGCCGCAATCAGCGCCTCGGGGATGCCGCACAGGCCGAAGCCGCCGACGGCCATCAGCTGGCCATCCTTCACGACACCCTGGAGCGCGGCATCCGCGCTGGGGAAGACTTTGTTCATTCGGGGGTCTCCTGGAAACAGGCAGAGGTTGCAGCGCGGGAGCGTACTACGTAACGACTTAAGTAGTCGTTACGTAGAATCGCTTAAGCATATTTCCCCATCCCCGCAAGACCTCCCGCGCGAGCCCACGATGCCATCTTCCGCCCCGTTCGACACCGCCTTTCTCGAAGCCGCGCTGCGCGATGTGTTCGCCGAATGGGTGCGGATGCTGGCGCTGCGGCTGATCGACGCGCGGCCCGGCGAGGTCGTGCTGGCGCTGCCGGTGGCCGCGCGCCACATCCACGCCGGCAACGTGATGTCGGGCCAGACCTTGATGGCCGCGGCCGACACGGCGATGGTGCTGGCGGTGATGTCCAAGCTCGGCGAGTTCAGGCCGATGACGACGGTGCAGCTGCAGACGACCTTTCTGCGCCCGATCGGCGCCGATGCCGGCGAGGCACGCGTCGCAGCGACGGTGCTGCGGCTGGGCAAGACCTTGGCATTCGGCGAGATCCGCATCACGACCGGCGACGACGTGCTCGCAGCACATTCAACGACGACCTACGCGCTGCTCTGACGTGAACGCAGCCCGAACCGAACTCGACTACCGCAGCGCGTTCGATCTCGCGCCGATCGGCCTGGTGCTGTCGCGCAACCGCTTGATGGTCGACTGCAACCGCGAGGTGCTCGAGATGTTCGGCGCGGCCCGCGACGAGCTGCTCGGCCACAGCTTCGAGCTGCTGTACCCGACCCACGACGAGTTCGAGCGCACCGGGGCGCGCATCGTCGCGAGCCTGAACACGAACGGGTGGTACGCCGACGAGCGCGTGATGAAGCGTGTCGGCGGCGCGCAGCGCGGCGAGCTGTTCTGGTGCCACGTGTCGGGCCGCGCGCTCGACCCGGCGCTGCCGCACGCCGCGGGCATCTGGTCGTTCGAAGACCTCTCGGCGAAACGGCGCGTCGGCGTCGAGCTGACGCCACGCGAGCGCGAGATCGCCGCGCTGGTGATCGAGGGACTGACGAGCAAACTGATCGGCAAGCGCCTCGCGATCAGCCCGCGCACCGTCGATGTCTATCGCGCGCGGCTGATGAAGAAGCATCGCGCCAGCACCACGCCGGAGCTGGTGCACAAGCTGCTGCGCGCCTGAGCGCTATTCGACGAGGCGGCGCACCGCGTCCGGCAGCGGCGCGGACTTCTGCTGCGCGTAGTTCACCCAGACCGTCTTCGCGCCGCCGGAAGCGCAGATCGCGCCCGGCGCATCGGTTCGTTCGAGCGTGATGAAGGCTTCGAAACTGCTGCGGCCGGGGTTCGCGACATAGTGCTTCGCGAGCAGGTCGCCGGGGTACTGCAGCTGCTGGATGAAGTTGCAGAACGCATTGACGATCACGGGGCCGTTGCCTTCGGCGTCGCGCGCGGCGCCGATCTTGAACAGCCACTCGAGCCGCACCGTTTCCATGTAGCGGAAGTAGATCGTGTTGTTGACATGGCCCATCGCGTCCATGTCGCCCCAGCGGATCGGGATCACCATCTCGAGCGTGAGCTTCTTCGGTTCGGGCAAATCGAATCGCATGTCGGCTCCTGTTCAGGTTCGCGCCACGCCGAGCTCGCCGTAGAGCCGTTCGACGAGGCCACGCAGCTCCGTCAGCTCGGCCTGCATCGCGTGCTGCTGCGTCTTCAGCGCGGCGATCTCGCTGGCGGCGACGAAGTCGGCCGAGTCGGTTGCGACCGGCATCGCGGAGACGTCGACCGCACCGCAGAGCAGCTGCGCCCAGCGCGGCTCGCGCGCACCGGGCGCACGCGGCAGCCTGACGACGAGCGCCCCGCCCTTCTCGGCCGGCCTCAGCGCGAGCTCGTCGAGAAAGCCTTCGACCGACGACAGATCGGCGAAACGGTGCAGGCGCTCGGACGCCGTGCGCAGCTCGGAGACCGTCTGCGGCCCGCGCAGCACCAGCGTCGCCAGCAGCGCGACCGACTGCGACGGCAGCGCGAGCGCGCGCCCCGCGTTGTGCTCGTAGCGCGTGACGCGCGAGCCGCTCGCCTCGAACACGAGGTGCAGCGCCTTCAGTGCATCGACCGCTTCCTGCACCTCGGCCTCGGCGGCATTCAGCACCGGCTCACGCGCGGTCTTCTGATTGCAGCCCAGCGTCAGCGAGTTCAGCGACAGCGGGTAGCTGTCGGGCACGGTGTGCGCTTTCTCGATCAGGACGCCGAGGACGCGCGCCTCGAGGACCGACAAGGCCCGAAGCTGCACCATCAGACTCCGAACCCGTCGTCCGCCTGGATCACGGCGCCGTTGACGAAGTGGCTCTCGTTCGCGCACAGCATCATCAGCACGACGTCCAGATCCTGCGGTTGGCCGACGCGCTTGCGCGGTAGCATCGCGATCAGCTTCTGGCCCTGCTCGGTGTCCCACTGGTGGTGGTTGATCTCGGTGTCGATGTAGCCGGGGCAGATCGCGTTGACGTTGATGCCGTAGCGGCCCCACTCGAGCGCCATCGCGCGCGTCATGTGCACGACCGCAGCCTTGCTCATCGCGTAGACGCCGATGCGGCTCAGCGGCTTCAGGCCCGCCATCGACGCGATGTTGACGATGCGCCCGCCCGTGAAGGTGCCCGGCGCCGCGCCCTTGGCGCGCGCGATCATGCGTTTGCCGACTTCCTGCGCGACGAAGAAGGCGCCCCGGGTGTTGGTGCCGAACACGTAGTCATAGTCGTCCTCGGTGACCTCGGTCAGCATCTGCGTCGTGCCGACCCCGGAGTTGTTGACCAGGATGTCGATCGTGCCCATCTCGGTCTCGGCATGCGCGACCGCGGCCTTGATGCTGTCGCGGTCGGTCACGTCGAGCGCGACGACATGAGCGTCGCCGCCCTCGGCCTGGATCTCGGCGCGCAGCGCCTTGAGCCGCTCGACGCGGCGGCCCGCCAGCACGACACCCGCGCCGGCCTTCGCAAGCGTCTTCGCGAACTGCGCGCCGAGGCCGCTCGATGCGCCCGTCACGAGCGCGACACGGCCTGACAGATCGATGTTGTAGCTCATGGTTCGGACTCCGCAGCGCATTGGTGAATGCGTGGGAACGATAGCACGCAGGCTCGCGTTCGAGAGCCCTCTCCAGACCGTCGAACGATCGTTCGATTCGCATCCCACGCCCGTAGAATTGCCCGCAAACGACACCAAGGAATCCGCATGACGCCCGCAGAAATCCTCGCCGAACACGGCCCGCGCGAAGCGATGGAATACGATGTCGTGATCGTCGGCGGCGGCCCTGGCGGCCTGGCCGCCGCGATCAAGCTGAAGCAGCTCGCGGCCGAGCAAGGCAAGGAGGTCTCGGTCGTCGTGCTCGAGAAGGGCTCGGAGCCCGGCGCGCACATTCTCAGCGGCGCCGTGATGGACCCGCGCGCATTGACCGAGCTGCTGCCGAACTGGAAGGACCTCGGCGCGCCGCTGAACCAGCCGGTCACCTCCGACCAGTTGCTCGTGCTGACCGAAACCGGCGCGTTCTCGACGCCGAAGCCGCTGATTCCCGAGTGCTTCGACAACCACGGCAACTACGTCATCAGCCTGGGCAACGTCGTGCGCTGGCTCAGCGGGCAGGCCGAAGGCCTGGGCGTCGAGATCTTTCCCGGCTTCGCGGCGACCGAGGTGCTCTACAACGATGACGGCAGCGTCAAGGGCATCGCGACCGGCAACATGGGCGTCGGCAAGGACGGCGTGCCGACCGGCGACTTCCAGCTCGGCATGGAGCTGCACGCGAAGTACACGATCTTCGCCGAAGGCGCGCGCGGCCAGCTCGGCCGGCAGCTGATCGAGCGCTTCAAGCTCGACGCCGGCCGCGACCCGCAGTCGTACGCGCTCGGCGTCAAGGAACTCTGGGAGATCGACCCGGCGAAGCACCAGCCCGGCCTCGTGATCCACACCGCCGGCTGGCCGATGGACACGATGACCTACGGCGGTGGCTTCATGTACCACCTCGAAGACAACAAGGTCACGCTCGGGCTGGTCGTCGGCCTCGACTACACGAACCCGTGGCTGAGCCCGTTCGAGGAAATGCAGCGCTGGAAGACGCACCCGCGCATCAAGGCCTTCCTCGAAGGCGGCAAGCGCATCGGCTACGGCGCGCGGGCGATCACCGCGGGCGGTCTGCTGAGCCTGCCCAAGCTGGTATTCCCTGGCGGCGCGCTGGTCGGCTGCGAGGCCGGCACGCTGAACGCGGCGCGCATCAAGGGCAGCCACGCGGCGATCAAGACCGGCATGCTCGCCGCCGAGGCGGCCTTTGCGGCGGTCACGTCCGGTCGCCAGCACGACGTGCTCAACGCCTACCCGGCCGCGTTCCAGAACAGCTGGCTGCACGACGAACTCGACCGCTCGCGCAACTTCAAGCAGTGGTTCAAGAAGGGCCTGTACGTCGGTTCGCTGATGACCGGCATCGAGCACTGGCTGCTGCCGTTGATGGGCGTGAAGGCGCCGCCGTGGACGATCCACCGCACCGAGCCCGACCACGCACGGCTCAGGCCGGCCGCCGAGTGCCCGCAGATCAGCTACCCGAAACCCGACGGCAAGCTCACGTTCGACCGCCTGTCGAGCGTCTTCATCAGCAACACCAACCACGGCGAGAACCAGCCCGCGCACCTGACGCTGAAGGACGCCGGCGTGCCCGTGAGCGTGAACCTCGCGAAGTACGCCGGCCCCGAGAGCCGCTACTGCCCGGCCGGCGTCTACGAGTTCGTGAAGAACGCCGACAGTGATGGGAAAGAGCGCGACCGGCTGCAGATCAACGCGCAGAACTGCGTGCACTGCAAGACCTGCGACATCAAGGATCCGACGCAGAACATCGTCTGGGTCGCACCGGAGGGCGGCGGCGGGCCGAACTACTCCGGCATGTGACGGCGTGATGCTGATCAGCGCCAGTCCGGCGGCCGCTTCTCGATGAAGGCCTGCACGCCCTCGAGTGCGCTGGCGTCCATCATGTTGCAGGCCATGGTCTGCGCCGCGTCGTCGTAGGCGGCCTCGATGCCGGTCTCGAGCTGGCGGTAGAAGAGCTGCTTGCCGAGCGCCACCGCGACGCGCGGTTTCGCGACGATGCTGGCGACCAGCGACTCGACTTCGGCGTCGAGCTGCCCTGGCGCCGCGACGCGGTTCACGAGGCCCTTCTGCTGCGCCTGCGCGGCGCTGACGAACTCGCCGGTCACGAGCATCTCGAACGCCGCCTTGCGCTGCAGGTTGCGCGACAACGCGACGCCCGGGGTCGAGCAGAACAACCCGAGGTTCACGCCGCTGACCGCGAAGCGCGCGTCGCTCGCGGCGACGGCCAGGTCGCACATCGCGACCAGCTGGCAGCCGGCCGCCGTCGCGATGCCCTGCACGCGCGCGATCACCGGCAGCGGCAGGCGCTGCACGCTCAGCATCATCTGGGCGCACTGGGCGAACAGGCGCTGGTAGTAGGCGAGCGACGGATCGGCGCGCATCTCCTTCAGGTCGTGGCCGGCGCAGAACGCCTTGCCGGCGGCCGCGAGGACGACGACGCGCGCCCCATCGTCCGCGGCAACGCTGTCGAGCGCCTGCTGCAGCGCTTCCAGCATCGCTTCGGAAAGCGCGTTGAAGGCCTGCGGCCGGTTCAGCGTCAATGTGACCACGCCGCGCGCGTCGCGCGTGCGCAGCACCAGCGGTTCGGCGCCCGGATTCATCCTCGGTTCTCCTTCGCGGGTTCGCGTGCTCTTTCACGCAGCGCGAACTTCTGGATCTTGCCGGTCGAGGTCTTCGGAATTTCCTCGAAGCGCACCTCGCGCGGCAGCTTGTAGCCGGCCAGCAATGCCCTGCAGTGGGCGATCAGATCGCCGGCGCTGACCTGCGCGTCGGGCTTGAGCTCGACGAAGGCGATCGGCGTCTCGCCCCATTTGTCGTCGGGCCGCGCGACCACTGCGCAGGCGAGGACGGCCGGGTGCCGGTACAACGCATCCTCGACCTCGAGCGAGCTGATGTTCTCGCCGCCGGAGATGATGATGTCCTTGCTGCGGTCCTTGATCTTGACGTAGCGGTCGGGCTCCATCACCGCGAGGTCGCCGGTGTGGAACCAGCCGCCCTCGAAGGCCGTCTCGGTCGCGGCCGGATTCTTCAGGTAGCCCTTCATCACGATATTGCCGCGGAACATGATCTCGCCCATCGTCTCGCCGTCGGCGGGCGTCTCGACCCTGTCCTCGGCGCCCATCACGGTCATGCCTTCCTGCAGGCCGTAGCGCACGCCCTGGCGGCCGTTCAGGCGCGTCTGCTCGGACAGCGACTCCGTGGCCCAGCTGTCGCGCTTGACCGCGACCGCCGCCGGGCCGTAGACCTCGGTCAGCCCGTAGACGTGCGTGATGTCGAAGCCGATCTTCGCCATGCCTTCGATCATCGACGCCGGCGGCGCCGCGCCGGCGACCATGCCGCGGACCTTCTGCCCGATCCCGGCGCGCAGCTCGGGCGGCGCTGCGATCAGCAGGTTGTGCACGATCGGCGCGGCGCAATAGTGATCGACGCCGTGCTCGCGCATCGCCGCGAGGATGCTGGTCGCGTCGACCTTGCGCAGGCAGACGTGCGTGCCGCCGAGCAGCGCGACCGTCCACGGGAAGCACCAGCCGTTGCAGTGGAACATCGGCAGGGTCCAGAGGTACTTCGGGAAGTGCGGCATCGTCCAGGTCGCGGCGTTGCTGACCGCGTTCAGGTAGGCGCCGCGGTGGTGCGTCACGACGCCCTTCGGGTCGCCGGTCGTGCCCGAGGTGTACGAGACCGCGATCGCGTCCCACTCGTCCTGCGGGCCCTCGAGCCGCGCGAGCGGCGCGTGCGCGGCGAGCAACGCTTCGTACTCGTGCGTGCCGAGGCGCTCGCCGGCGCCGAGGTACTCGCTGTCGGCCACGTCGATCACGACCGGCGCGCGGCCATGCTCGTCGCGCAGCAGGCGCAGTGCGGTGCGCATGACCGGCGCGAACTCGCGATCGGTGATCAGCACCTTGGCCTCGCAATGGTTCATCTGCCAGGCGAGCAGCGGTGCGTCCAGGCGCGTGTTCAACGTGTTCAGCACCGCGTTCAGCGCCGGCGCCGCGTAGTGCGCCTCGACCATCTCGGGCGTGTTCGGCAGCATCACGCTGACGGTGTCGCCGCGCTCGACGCCGAGCGCGCGCAGCGCCGCGGCGAGCCGCGCCGAGCGATCGCGCAGGCTGCGCCAGTCGTATCGGCGCGCGCCGTGGATCACCGCAGGCAGGTCGCCGAAGACCTCGGCGCTGCGCTCGACGAAGCTGCTCGGCGACAGCGCGACGAAGTTCGCGGCCGTCTTCGGCAGGCCTTGTTCGTAGATGTTCGTCATCGCGTGTCTCCGCTCGCGGCGAGTGCCTGATCAATGTCCCACAGGATGTCGTCGATGTGCTCGATCCCGACCGAGATGCGCACCATGTCCGGCAGCACGCCGGCGGCGCGTTGCTGCGTCTCGTCGAGTTGCCGATGCGTCGTCGAGGCCGGGTGGATGATCAAGGTGCGCGTGTCGCCGATGTTCGCGAGGTGGCTCATGAACCGCGCCGCCTCGATGAACCGGACCCCCGCCGCGACCCCGCCCTTGACGCCGAACGCGAGCAGCCCCGACACGCCGGGTGCACCATCGACCCCGCGCATCTGCCGCACGGCCAGCGCGTGCTGCGGGTGATCGGCCAGCCCCGGATAGTTGACCCAGCCGACACGCGGGTGCGCCTGCAGAAACGCCGCGACCTGGCGTGCGTTCGTGCAATGCCGCTCCATCCGCACCGGCAGCGTCTCGACACCCTGCAGGATCTGCCACGCGCTCATCGGCGCGAGCGCCGCGCCGTACACGCGCAGCGTCTCCATGCGCGCGCGCATCGTGAAGCCGAAATCGCCGAAGGTCTCGAAGAACTTGACGCCGTGGTAGCCGGGCGACGGCTCGGTCATGCCCGGGAACTTGCCGTTGTCCCACGGGAACTTGCCGCTCTCGACGATCACGCCGCCGAGCGTCGTGCCGTGGCCGGCGAGGTACTTGGTCGCCGAGTGCACGACGATGTCGGCGCCGAAGCGGATCGGGTTGCACAGGAACGGCGACGGCACCGTGTTGTCGACGATCAGCGGCACGCCGTGCGCGTGCGCGACCTCGGCGACCGCGGCGATGTCGAGCACCGAAAGGCTCGGGTTGCCCAGGCTCTCGGCGAACACCGCGCGGGTGTTCGGCCGCATCGCGGCGGCGAAGGCCTCGGGCGAATTGGCGTCGACGAAGCTGGTCGCGATACCGAGCTTCGCGAGGTTCACCGCCAGCATGCTGACCGAACCGCCGTACAGCGCGCCGGCCGCGACGACGTGATCGCCCTGCTGCAGCAAGGTCAGCAGCGCGATCGACTCGGCCGCCATGCCGCTGGCCGATGCGAGGCCGGCACGGCCGCCCTCGAGCGCGGCGACCCTTTCCTCGAGCGCCGCGACGGTCGGGTTCGACAGCCGCGAGTACACGTTGCCGAAGGTCTGCAGGTTGAACAGGCTCGCCGCATGCTCGGCGCTGTCGAACACGAAGCTGGTGGTCTGGTAGATCGGCAACGCACGCGCACCGGTCGCGGCATCGGGGATCTGGCCGGCGTGGATCGCCAGCGTCTCGGGGCGGTATGCGTGATCGGCCATGGCGCAGCGCCTAGACCGGTCGTTGCGCGGAGATCACGCGCGTGTTGACGCCGGCCCAGTGCAGGCCGCCGAACAGCCGCGCGTGCTCGATCTTGACGCAGCGGTCCATCACGGCGTCGAGACCGGCGGCGCGTGCGATCTCGGCGGCTTCGTGGTTCACGACGCCGATCTGCTGCCACAGACAGCGCGCGCCGATCGCGACGGCCTCGCGCGCGATCGGCAGCACGTCTTCGGTGCGCCGGAAGACGTCGACCAGGTCGATCGGCACATCGATCGCCTCGAGGTTCGGGTAGCAGCGCTCGCCGAGCACCTCGGCGTAGCGCGGGTTCACCGGCACGATGCGGTAGCCATGCTGCTGCATGTACTTGGCCGCGAAGTGGCTCGGCCGGTGCCATTCGGCCGAGAGGCCCACGACCGCGATCGTGCGGCACTCGCGCAGGATGCGGCGCAGCGTGGGGATGTCGTCGGTCATGGTCGCGCCTTCATGTCGGCCGACCTTACCCGAACTGGGCAACGCGGGTCAAAGCCCGCTCGCCGCCCTCTATTTCGTCAGGTCGTCAGATCAATGCACCGCGGCGACGGCCTGGACCTGCGGCTCGGCGTCGGTGCGCACCGGCGCCCGCGCGCCCGGCACGGCCGGCTGCACCCACCAGCCCGGATGCGCCTGCCGCGCGACCACCCGCTCACGCACCGCCCGCAAGGCCTGCGCATCGACCAGCAAGCGCATGCGCTGCGCGCGAGTCAGCGCCCGCGGGCCGCCGGCGACGGCCTGCTCGACCAGCGCGGCCTGCGCCCTGGCCTTCGCGCCGATTGCCGGCGGGTGCGCGGGGATCGCCTGCACGACCTGCGCGTGCGCCAGTTCATCGGTGACGGCGTCGACCAGCCGCGGCATCGCGGCGAAGCCGTCAACGTAGCGATCGGCCTCGGCCAGCACGTGCGGTTGCCGCAGTTCCTCCGGGATCAGGAACACGCCGCGCTTGCGCAGCCAGCGGCCGGGGCCGGCATGGCTGGTCCATGCCGACAACGGGATCGCGACGAGCAAGCCCGCCAGCACCGGCGACAGCCACCACGGGAAGGCCGCGCTGCTGACCAGGATCGCGCCGATCCAGGCCAGCGCGAGCAGCGTGTGCATGCCGTGGCGGCGCAGCGCCTCGCCGATGCCGGTGGCGGCATCCTCGCGCGGCGGCGACTTCCAGTCGAGCTTCCAGCCGGTCAGCGCCGCCAGCACGAACTGGGTGTGGAACAACATGCGCACCGGCGCCAGCAGCAGCGAGTGCAGGAACTCGAGCAGCGCGCCGATCAGCAGCCGGATGACGCCGCCGAAACGCCGTGCCTGGCCGCGCAGGATGATCACGGCCAGCGACAGCGCCTTCGGCGCTAGCAGCAGCAGCGCCGTCAGGCTGAACAGCGTCAGCATCAGCTTGACGTTCGCGTTCGGCCAGATCGGGAACAGCTGATACGGCTCGAAGAAGTACTTCGGCACCTCGTGCGAATGGCTCGCGAACAGCACGGTCGAGAGCATCAGGAACGCCAGCCACAGCGGCGCCGACACGTAGGCCAGCACGCCGGTCAGGAACACGGTGCGGTGCACCGGGTGCAGCCCCGGCTCGAAGATCAGCCGCGAGTTCTGCAGGTTGCCGTGCGCCCAGCGCCGATCGCGCTGCAACTCGGCCAGCAGGTTCGGCGGCACCTGCTCGTAGCTGCCGTCGAGGTCGTGCGCGATCCAGACCTTCCAGCCGGCGCGGCGCATCAGCGCGGCCTCGACGAAGTCGTGCGACATCACGTCGCCCGACAGCGAGGTGCACCCCGGCAGCGGTGCAAGCGCGCAATGTTCGATGAACGGCGCCATGCGCAGGATCGCGTTGTGGCCCCAATAGTGCGATTCGCCGAGCTGCCAGAAGTGCATGCCGGTCGTGAACAGCGGCCCATACACGCGCGAACCGAACTGCTGCACGCGCGCATGGATCGTCTCGTGGCCGCAGGCGCGCGGCGCGGTCTGGATGATGCCGGCATCGGGGTGCGCCTGCATCATCCGCACCAGCGAGGTCAGGCACTCGCCGGTCATCACGCTGTCGGCGTCGAGCACCACCATGTAGCGGTACGACGCGCCGAAGCGGCGGCAGAAGTCGGCCACGTTGCCGGCCTTGCGCTTCGTGCGGTGCTGGCGCCAGCGGTAGTGCACGCGCACCGGTACGCCGCCCTGCTCGAGCGCCTGCGTCAGCTGGCTCCAGGCGGCCTGTTCGGCGGCGCGGGTGTCGGGATCGTTGGTGTCGCTGAGCACGAAGAAGTCGAAGCGCTCGGCGGAGTCGGTCCGTGCCAGCGATTCGGCCGTGGCGCGCAGGCCGGCGAACACGGTCGAGACGTGCTCGTTGCAGATCGGCATGATGACCGCGGTGCGTGCATCGGCGGGGATCGGCGCGCTGCCGGCCTCGCCGCGCAGCGCGTTCGTGACCGAGCGGCGGTCGCGGCCCAGCAGCATCACCCAGGCGCCCATCAGCGCGGTCCAGAAGCCCGCCGAGATCCATGCGAACAAGACCCCGAACAGCACCAGCAGGCCCTGTTCAGCCCAGCCTTCGCCGTGCTTGGGCAGGATGTCGACCATGTAGTCGGTGCCGACGGCCGCGCCCAGCGCCACCAGCACCAGCAGCAGCACCCTGCGCAGCATCAGCGGTCGCGCATCGGCCGAAGCACGCCACGGCTGCGCCGGGCGGTAACCCATCAGGCGCCGCAGCGGCCGCAGCAGCGGGTGGCCGGCCCACGCATGCGGCACCATCGAACTGCGCCGGATGAGGGGTTGAACGGCTCGGGTTCGGGTGTTCATGGCTTCTCCGATTCGGGCGGAACGATGTAGCTCCAGGTCTCTGTGACGGGTTCGCTCGCCTGCTTGATCTGTGCGCGAAGTTCGATCGGCTTGGCGGCATCGGCGCGCTTCACGCGCACGGTCAGGCGCCATGCCCCACTGACTTGATTTCGGAACAGATTCTGCTCACGCAACGTCGCATTTCCGCCGATGTCGACGATGGAATCGAGCCTTACATCGGGTTTCAGCGCCCGCAGTGCCGGGCCGTCGAAGTCGACGACGAAGTTCAGGTCCCCGTCGGGCTGCTTGACGTAGCCGCGGCCGCGGCGCGTCTGCACCACCCAGCCCTTGCCGATCGGCGTCTGCCCGGCCATCTGCCAATGCAGCCGGTAGGCGAAGTTCAGCGGCTGCTTGACCGCCAGGGCCTGATCCGGGATCCAGTACGCGACGATGTTGTCGTTGGTCTCGTCGGGCGTCGGGATCTGCACCAGTTCGACACGCCCGGCGCCCCAGCTGCCGACCGGCTCGACCCAGACGCTCGGCCGCCGCTCGTACAGCGCCTCGGGGTCTTCATAGCTCGCGGGCGAGCGGTCGCGCTGCATCAGGCCGAAGCCTTTCGGATTGGTGGTCGCGAACGAGGTCACGAGCAGGCGCTTCGGGTTCACCAGCGGGCGCCAGATCCACTCGCCATTGCCGTTCGCGATCGACAGGCCGTCGGAGTCGTGCACCTCGGGCCGGTAGTCGTCGTGGCCGGGCTGGTTCTCGCCGAACGCGAACATGCTGTTCAGCGGCGCGATGCCGAGCTTGGCGACCGCCTCGCGCGCATAGACGCGGGCCGTGACCTGCATCACCGTGTCCGCGCCCGGCGTCAGCACGAACCGATAGGCGCCGGCCATGCGTTGCGCGTCGAGCAACGCGAAGATCGTCAGCGAGGTCGCGCCGGGCCGCGGGCGCTCGATCCAGAACTCGCTGAAGCGCGCGAAGTCTTCGCCGGGCGTGGCCGCCGTGTCGATCGCGAGGCCGCGCGCCGCCGCACCGTAGATCTGCCCCTGTCCGACCGCGCGAAAGTAGCTCGCGCCGAGGAACACCAGCAACTCGTCCTTGTAGTTCGACTTGTTGACCGCGTAGTGCACGCGAAACCCCGCGAAGCCGGCCGTGCGCAGCTTCTTCGTGTCCAGCTTGTTGCGGCCGTAGTCGAACAGCGCGGGATCGAAGTCAATGCGCTTCGCGCCGGAGGGCTCGAGCGTGTTGATGCGCACCGGATCCTGGTAGCTGCGCCCGGGATGGAACATCATCAGCTCGAACGGCAGCCGCTCGGCTCGCCACACCGCACGCTCGGGGCGAAACCGGATGTCGCGATAGGCGTCGTAGTCGAGGTCGCGCACCTCCTGCGGCAACTGCGCGACCGGTGCCTTGTAGCTCGATGCGGCCAGGTCGCGGGCACGCGCCGCCACGTCTTCGAAGCCGAAGGCCTGCGCCGCCAATGGCAACGCCAGCAGCAGCCACACAGGCAGCCGCGTCCAACATGCGCGCAGTGGTTTGACGACGTGATCCAGAGCCATTTCCTCGTTGTTCGTCAGCCGCTGCTGCGCAGCGCATCCCGCCGCGCCCGGCATGCTTCCGGGTACAAGGACCGAACTCTAAGGGTTTTTACTTGGACCGTCCCCCGCGGGGTGTTTTGCTTACATGCGTTGCGCGCGCGCGGTCGCGGGGGTACGACGAGCACGTGAACAACGCCCGGCACTGCGCTCGCCGGGCGTCAGGGGCGTCGACCGCCGTGCCGTGCCCTGCGAATCGGCGCGTGCGCGCCATTCGGCCGGGCCTCATCCGGCGGCACGACGCGGCGTCGTCCGACGCCGCGTCGTGCCTTCGATCACCGGCGACCCGCCGGCCGTCGAACCCGCTCAGCCGTGCTTGGCGTCGAAGAACTGTTCGTCTTCGGTCGAGCCCTTCAACGCCGCGGTCGACGACAGCGCCTCGATCGTCGTCGTGACCGCATCGAAGTAGCCGGTACCGACCTCGCGCTGGTGCTTGACGGCCGTGAAGCCGCGCTCGGCGGCCGCGAACTCGGCCTCTTGCAGCTCGACGAACGCGCTCATGTTGTTGCGCGCGTAGCCGTGCGCGAGGTTGAACATCGAGTAGTTCAGGCTGTGGAAGCCGGCCAGCGTGATGAACTGGAACTTGTAGCCCATCGCGCCGAGTTCGCGCTGGAACTTCGCGATCGTCGCGTCGTCGAGGTTCTTCTTCCAGTTGAACGACGGCGAGCAGTTGTAGGCCAGCAGCTTGCCCGGGAACTTCGCGTGGATCGCGTCGGCGAACTTCTTCGCGTAGGCCAGGTCGGGCTTGCCGGTTTCGCACCAGACCATGTCGGCGTACTCGGAGTAGGCCAGCCCGCGCGAGACCGCCTGCTCGAGGCCCGGGGTCGTGCGGAAGAAGCCTTCGATCGTGCGTTCGCCGGTCAGGAAGCCCTTGTCGTTGTCGTCGACGTCGCTGGTCACGAGATCGGCGGCTTCGGCATCGGTGCGCGCGATCACGAGCGTGGTCGTGCCCATCACGTCGGCCGCGAGGCGCGCGGCGACGAGCTTGGCGACCGCTTCACGCGTCGGCACCAGCACCTTGCCGCCCATGTGGCCGCACTTCTTCACCGAGGCGAGCTGGTCTTCGAAGTGCACGCCCGCCGCGCCGGCATCGATCATCGACTTCATCAGCTCGAACGCGTTCAGCACGCCGCCGAAACCGGCTTCGGCATCGGCCACGATCGGCGCGAAGAAGTCCACGTCGTTCTTGCCTTCGGACCACTGGATCTGGTCGGCGCGCGTGAAGGTGTTGTTGATGCGCTTCACGACCACCGGCACCGAGTTCGCCGGGTACAGCGATTGATCCGGGTACATCTCGCCGGCCATGTTCGCGTCGCCCGCGACCTGCCAACCCGACAGGTAGATCGCCTTCAGCCCGGCCTTGACCTGCTGCATCGCCTGGTTGCCGGTCAGCGCGCCGAGCGTGTTGACGAAGGGCTCGTTGTTGACGAGATCCCACAGTTTCTCGGCGCCGCGCTTCGCGAGCGTGTGCTCGACCTGCAGCGAGCCGCGCAAGCGCACGACGTCGGCCGCCGAATAGCCGCGCTTGATGCCCTTCCAGCGCGGGTTCTCGGCCCAATCCTTTTCGAGGGCGGCAATTTGTTGTTCGCGGGTCAGTTGGGTCATGTCGAGCTCCAGTTGAGAGTGATGAAGAAGAGCGGGGAACTGGAATCAAGAATAGCCACGGCGGACGCGCAACGGAAGACTTGTATCTTATATAAGACTAAATTCTTCTCTCCATGTAATCAACGGCTTAGAGACATGTTTTCACGATGCGGTGTCATCTTTCCTGTGATGAAAGGAATTGCGGCACTGCAGCATCCGAGCGTTTCACGATGTGCGAGTGCGGGCCGCGATCGTGAAAACCGGAGAGTCACAGGCAATGCCCTGCCCATCCAGGCAAGCTCGCAAATAGGCCGGACTGTCGAGCGAAAGGTTCTGAAGCACCGACACAGGCCCGTACTGCGGCATGACATCCCTAACTTTGCGGATAACAAACTGTTACCGTACCGGCAACATTCAGATACAGTTGTGCGCTTGGCAGTCGACCGGCTGGTACACCACGCGTCAATGCTCATCGAATAGTCCATGAACCAAGCAGACTCGTCCTACGGCCGCTTGGCTTCTGCATGGCAGCCCCGCAGCGCGGCGTCAACGCTGCACCGCCCCTTGATCGATGCGCTGGTGCGTCCCGCCTCGGCATCAGAGTGCCCGCCACGATCGCCGCACCGGGATTCATCTGTTCAATCTCCCAATGTGCCATGGGTGCTGGCGGCTCGAACGGGCGGACGCCCCCTCGGCGCGTTCGAATGCGGCCTCCTGGCGTCTGCGGCGCAGGACGATCGCGTCTTCCGTCTCGATCCGATCGAGGCCAATTGCCTGGACGACGTGGAGCATCGGTGCCAGGAGCACGCGCCACGCGTGCTGGTGATCGACATCGCGCTGCTGCAGGGCGCCGATCCGCGCGACCTTCAGCACTTGCGGCGGCGCCTGCCCGGCACGGAGTGGCTGATCGGCTGGGATCGCCCACCCGCGATGCTGGACCTGACGGTCCTTGGCGGCGCCCGTGGCTGCATCTCATGGTCGTCAACCGGCGGGGCCCTGACACGCGCGCTCGACGCCGTGCTGGCCGGTGAGCTGTGGTTTCCGCGGGCAGTGGTCGAGTCCCTCTATCTGGCCCTGCTGGACTCCGTCGAAGGAACCATGACGACCGTGGAAGACGAGAGCCTGACCGCACGCGAGGCGGAGGTGCTGGCGCTGATGCGCAAGGGCTTGAGCAACAAGCAGATCGCCGAGCGCCTCGACATCAGCGTCAACACCGTCAAGAAGCATCTCGCGCACGTGTTCGAAAAGCGCGGACTGCACGGCCGGCGCCAAGCGCTGGATTGATCGCGCACGTCAACCTAGGGAGGCGCCCGCCTTCCTTACCCGTTTGGGCCATACCGGCGCCGGGAGGCGCTGCCTAGACTGATTTCGCGGCTTCCCGACCGTTCGCTGGCAGCCGAGCTCAACGATCAATCACTCTTGACTTGGGGGTCACATGGCACGCAAACGCGTATTCGGGCTGCTCGCAGCCTGTGCATTGGCAGCAGGCAGTCTGCTCGCACCGACGTCAGCCCTCGCGGCCAATGTCACCGACACCTTCGAGCTCGAAGGCAACGTGCTCTACAACGGCACGGCCGGCAAGGACGACTGGACCACCGTCAACACCGGCGGTGGCTCGGCGGCCATCGTCGCGCGAACCGGCGTGCTGGCGGATCCCGCGCCCAAGTCGATCTATACCGGGGGCGGTTCCAAGGACCACCTGGACCTCAGCGGTGCGCTCTCGGGCGCGGGCGGCTGGAAGGCCAAGGACGGGTCGGTCCCGCCCAAGGACGACATCACCAACGCCTATGCCGCCGCCTACAACGTGGGCGGCGATCTCGTCGTCTACGCGGGCGCGGAACGTGGCGAAACCAGCGGCGACGCGTTCATGGGCTTCTGGTTCTTCAAGAGCAAGATCAGCGTCAACGCCGACGGCAGTTTCAGCGGCGTGCACACGGTCGGCGATGTGCTCGTGCTGGCCAACTACGAGAACGGCGGAACCTCGGTGACCATTCAGGTCCTCGAGTGGAACCCTCAACAGGCCACCATCAACGGCACGCTCAAGCTGCTCGCCGGCGATCTGGCCAACCCGGCCAAGTGCGGCGTGTCGGTGTCCACACTCTATTGCGGCATCACCAACGCCACGGCCGGCGAAACGTCGCCGTGGAACAGCACCCCGCTCCAGCAGGCGGCCTTCCTCGAAGTCGGCATCAACATCTCGCAGGTGCTGAAGCAGGCAGGCGATCTGTCGGCGCCGTGTTTCAGCAGCTTCCTGGCCGAAACGCGTTCGTCCTCCAGCGTCACGGCGACCCTGAAGGACTTCGTGCTCGGTGGGTTCGATGTCTGCGGCGTGCGCGTCACGAAGAGTTGCGATTCGGGCCAGGCCAGCGCCAACGGCAGCAGCATCGACTACTCGTTCGGCGGGAAGATCAGCAACGTCGGTTTCGGCGGTCTCAGCAACATCACGCTGACCGACACGCCGCAGGCCGCGACGCCGACCCCGACGGTCGGGGCATTCTCGTACTACACCTGCGACGCGACGGGCAAGCCTGACTTCTCGAAGCCGCTCAGCTTCGCGGGCGCGCTGGCCGCCGGTGCCGACGTCTGCTATGCCTCGACGTTCAACACGACGAACAACGGGTCGACGAACGTGATCAAGGTCGTGGCCAACACCGGCCCGACGACGACGACGACGTTCACTTCCGGTGTCGCGACCTGCCCGCTGAAGGAATTCGCGACCGGAATCACCGCGACCAAGAACTGCACGGCCTCGCTGGCGAGCGGCAACGGCAGCTACCTGTTCGTCAAGGTCGACATCAGCGGCAGTGTGTGCAACCAGGGTGACCTGGGGTTGACAAGTGTCGCGGCGACCGATTTCGTCGCGGGGATGAACCCGACGGCCGTGACGATGGCGTCGACGACCCTCGGGCCCAAGGGCTCGGCCACCGAGTGCACGACGTATTCCGGCTCCTACGTCCCGATCGCGCCGGATGCGGGAACGACGACGCAGTTCAGCGACGCTGTCGGCGCCGAGGGCGTGCCGCCGCCGATCACCGGCAAGCCGAAGGTCACGACCGTGGTGAACGCGGCCGCCACCTGCAACCTGTGTCCGGGCGCGCAATGCACGGCGGCCAACGGTGCGACAGCCGACTCGCTGCTGAAGCAGCTGAAGTCCAAGAAGTGACGGCTGAATGGCAGCGGCGGCGATCGCCGCTGTCATCACCGCAGCATTGGGAGGCGGGGAGAGATCCCCGCCTCTTCTCGTCTGGCCGGCGCGATCACTGCACCGTGAATGCGCTCGTCGCCGACGTCGCGACGCCGGTGTAGCTGGCGTTGTCCTTGACCTGCCACGCGCCGGCTGGATCCTTGCGGCTCACCTTGTAGGTCGACCGCGCCACGCCCCCCGCGTCGGTGGTGGCGTTCCTGACGACCGTCGATCCGTCCGGCTTCGTGAAGACGAAGCTCACCGTGGCGTTGGCGAGCGGTCCCGACCCTGATGTCACGCTGGCGGTGGCGGCGACGGTATCGCCGAACTTGTAGCTGGTCTTGTCTGTGGCGACGGTCGTCGAGAGCGTCGCGCCGACCGCATACAGCGCACTCGCGGAGGCCGTGTACGGTGTCGAAGCGGCGTTGGTGGCGGTCGCGCTCAGGCCGTAGCTCCCGGGCGCCGCGGTGGGCGCGGATGTCACGGTCAATGCCGTCGATGCCGAAGCGCCCGGGTCGACGCTGAGGCGTGTCGCGCCGAGGCTGCTGCTCCAGCCGGTCGGCACGGTCGCGCGCAGATCGAACGCGGATGTCCCGCACCCGCTGCTGTCCTTGTTCGTCAACGTCAGTCCGTAGTTCGAGGTGCTGCCCGCGGTGACCGGTTGCGAGGCGCCTGAAATGAGCGACACAACCGGCGCCGCGCGCGTGCAGCCTGCCGGTGCACTCAACGTGACGTCGATCTGCGCGCTGCTGCCGTCACCGGAGAGCGCCACGATCATCACGCCGGCGGATGCGTCCGTGTAGCTCTGGCCGAACCCGAGCGCCGCGTCGGCCCAGTCGTCGAAACTCGAACTGTTGGGCGTCATGTCGAGCTGCAGGCCGCTGTTCGCGTCGGCTCCCGAGCCCGAACGCACGACCAGCCCGCGCAGAAAGTTCGATCCTGTGTAGGCCGCCAGCGCGGCGTCGTACCCGATCGGTTGCCGGTACTCGATGTAGTACCACAGCGCGGCGCCGGAGACGGGATCGGTGCCCCTCGGAATCTTGAGTGCCTTGGGCAGGCCCGTCGGGGAGAGTGCGTAGGCTTCGATCGTGTACCGGCCGCTCGCCGCGACCGTCGTGATGGCCGGCTGGGTGCCATAGTTCAGCCAGCCGAGGCGTTCCTTTTCGAACGCGTCGAAGTGACCGGCCAGCGTGCTGCCCATGATGTCGATCGTGTCGCCGTACTCCCACGTCGTGCAGCCCGACCCGACTGCGGTGGCGCCGCACTCCAGCGAGTGCGCGTGATAGAGGCCGAAGGTGTGGCCCAGCTCGTGGCCGGTGACCAGCAGCGTCAACCGGCCGTTGATCCACACCGACGGCGAGGTGCCGCCGACATTGCCGCTGCCGGCCCACCCGCACGCCGAGTTGTTCGGAAACACGTACATGACACGGCCGTAGCCGCTGAGGTCGACACCCGCGCTGGCCGCGGCTTGCCGCGCATAGCTGCCGATCACCATGCCGTCGCAGGTCTTGGCGATCGGCAACTCGAACCACCCGACCGTGCTCCCGGTCAGCCATGTCTTCTGGAAGGAGTTCTCCTTGAGAAACCCATTGACCTGGCCGAACACCATGTCGTTGGCCTGGGCCAACGTGTAGGGCTGGGTGCGATCGTCGATGAAGTTCACCAGCAGCACTGCGACCTTCTGCTCGCCGAAGGTGTTGGGCATCGGCGCCGGTGCGGTCACCGTGACAGAGGTCGAATCCGTCGTGCTGAGCTCCATCACGTTGCCGGATCGGCTGCCCTGCACCCGCAGCTTCGAGCCTGCGCGCAAGGTCAGCGGCTTGCCCTTGAACTGCAGCTCGATGTGGCCGTTGGCGGTCTTCAGGAAGTGGCGCGTCCGGGCGAACTTGGCGTGGTCCTCGACGAGGATTTCGAGTACGCCTTCCGCCGCAGCGAGCCCGGGCGGATTGGCCGCCATCACGTGCTGAGCCGAAAGCGCGCCCACCAGGGCCAGCAGCGAGGCAAGAAGTGGCCAGACGGCCCGAGGCAAGAGTGACGGCACGCGGTGCATAGAAGATCCCATATCGCTGAGTAACGGCACCTGTCGCGAACGCCGCGCGCGCAAAAGCTCTCATCGCGCGTGCAAAACGCGCTGCTCTGTGCGACTTCGGGGACCCCAACGACCTGGTGTGTGGTGGGCTTTTCGCCCATCTGGCGCGGAGCTTAAGTGCCGGTCGGTCGCCGACAACGGCCTTCGCGAGCCCGTTTCGCGTCGCGGTTACAGGTTGCCGAGCCGCCTAACACCGGGATCGCACCCGCCTGGGCCCGGTAGGCCAGGCAGGGCATGGCCAGCGTTCAGCGCTGGCTGCCGTTCAAGTGCAACAGATGTAGTGAATCGCTCCGGCGATGCAATCTGTCTCTTTGTGCACATGGGGGTGGATGACGGTTTGTGCGAACGGCGGCCTCGGACCCGGCCGGACGGCGCCTTCAGCCTGGCAACCCGAGCCAGCGCCGGTACAGACGTGCGGCCAGGCGCTGTTGTGCCGGCAGTGCCGTCGTCCCCTGTTCGCGCATCGCGTTGCCGCTTTGCACGGTGGTCGGATGCCGGCGTTGCAGGCGCAGGAACGACGGCTCGACCGAGGCCGACCAGTCGGCCAGCTTGTGTGCGTCGAGCTCGACGTGGAACTGCAGCGCCAGGTGCGGCCCGATCGCGAAGGCCTGATTCCGGCAGGCTGGGCTGCTGGCCAGCAACTCGGCGCCGCGCGGCAGCTCGAAGCTCTCCTGATGCCAGTGGAAGACGGTGTGTTCGTCCGGCGCGCCGAACCACGCACGCGCGGCCGGCGTATCGGCGACCAGCAGCCTCTGCCAGCCGATCTCGGGCGCCGGTGATGGCCCGACCTGCGCACCCAGTGCGCGCGCGATCAACTGGCCGCCGAGACAGTGCCCGATGACCGGAACATCCGCATCGAACGCCTGCAGGATCAGCCGCTCGGCCTGGCGCAGCGAGGCCAGATCGTCGTTGGCGCTCATCTCGCCGCCGAGCAGCGCGAGTGCGCGATAGCCGGCGATCGATCCCGGATAGACGTGCCCGGCCTCGGTGTCGAAAACCTCGAACGCGACGCCCTGCTCCGCCAGCAAGCGGCCGAGGTAGCCCGGGCCGTCGGGCGTCAGGTTCTGCAGGATCAGGACCGGCTTGGCAGCGCTCATAACGGCAGCGCTGTCGTCTTCTTCACGGTGCGCAGCACCAGCATCGAATTCGACCGCGCGATGCCGGGCAAGCGCATCAGCACCTCGGCGTGGAACCGCTCGAGGTCTTCGGCGTCGCGGTACGTGAAGCGGATCAGGTAGTCGTTCGAGCCGGCGACGTAAAAACAATCCAACACCTCGGGCTGATCGCGCACCGCCTGTTCAAAGGCCTCGATCTGGCCCGCGCCGACGCTCTCGAGGTTGATGATCGTGAAGCTGACGCCGTGTCGACCGACCGCGCGTGGGTTGATCAGCGCGACGTACTGCGCGATCACGCCGTTGTCCTCGAGTGCCTTGACGCGCCGCAGGCAGGCCGACGGCGACAGGTGCACGCGCTGCGCGAGCTCGAGATTCGAGAGCCGGCCCTCGCGCTGCAACGCGTCGAGAATCGCGCGGTCGATCGCATCCAGTTTCATGACTTCCATCGGAATCCGCATTTAGTTCCGCCATGCAACCATTTCCTCGCATGATATTGCGGCCGATCACGGTGCGGTCTATCCATCCGAAGCCACATTGCGCGCACACCTGTCTAGACTCCGATCCTTAGCGCCTCGCACACTGCGGAGCACGCCACCACGGAGCCAAGCACCATGCACAAAGACGATCCCGCGACGCGCACCGCCGCGGCCGCGACCAGCGCCGCCGCATCGCATCAGGCGATGGACGCGTTCTGGATGCCGTTCACCGCGAACCGCCAGTTCAAGCAGGCGCCGCGCCTGCTCGCGAAAGCGACCGGCATGCATTACTGGACGCCCGAGGGCCGCCAGATCCTCGACGGCATCGCCGGCCTGTGGTGCGTCAACGCCGGTCATGCGCGCCCGAAGATCGTCGAGGCGATCGCCGCGCAGGCGGCCGAGATGGACTTCGCCCCGCCGTTCAACATGGCACACCCGAAGGCCTTCGAACTCGCCGAGCGCCTGGTCGAGCTGACACCGGCCGGCCTGAACAAGGTGTTCTTCACGAACTCCGGCTCCGAGGCCGTCGAGACCGCGCTGAAGATGGCGATCGGCTACCACCGCGCCCGCGGCGACGGCGCGCGCACGCGGCTGATCGGCCGCGAGCGCGGCTACCACGGCGTCAACTTCGGCGGCATCACGGTCGGCGGGATCGTCGGCAACCGCAAGTCGTTCGGGCCGCTGCTGCCGGGCGCCGACCACATCCGCCACACGCACGACCTGACGCGCAACGCGTATTCGCGTGGCGTGCCCGAGCACGGCGCCGAGCTGGCCGACGACCTCGAGCGCCTGGTCGCGCTGCACGACGCCTCGACCATTGCCGCGGTGATCGTCGAACCCGTCGCCGGCTCGACCGGTGTGCTGCTGCCGCCGAAAGGCTACCTGCAGCGACTGCGCTCGATCTGCGACAAGCACGGCATCCTGCTGATCTTCGACGAGGTGATCACCGGGTTCGGCCGCGTCGGCGCGCCGTTTGCCGCCGGACATTTCGGCGTGACCCCGGACCTGATGACGGTCGCGAAGGGCATCACGAACGGCTGCGTGCCGATGGGCGCGGTGTTCGCGACCGCGGCGATCCACGACGCGTTCATGACCGGCCCGGAGCACCTGATCGAGTTTCCGCACGGCTACACCTACTCGGCGCACCCGCTCGCCTGTGCTGCCGCGCTCGGCACGCTCGACACCTATGCCGAAGAAGGGCTGCTGACCCGGGCCGCGACGATGGCGCCGGTATTCGAGAACGCGCTGCACTCTTTGCGCGGCGTGCCGCACGTGATCGACGTGCGCAACATCGGCCTGGTCGGCGGCATCGAGCTCGAGCCCGTCGCCGGGCAGCCGGGCAAGCGCGCGTTCGACACGTTCCTCGAGTGCTGGGAGCGCGGCGTGCTGATCCGCACGACCGGCGACACGATCGCGCTGTCGCCGCCGCTGATCGTCGAAAGTTCGCACATCGACCAGATGGTCAGCACGATCGCGGATGTGCTGAAGAAGAACGCCTGAAGCCAGCCGGGCCGCTCGCCGGCCCGGCGCCCGCTGCCATCGGGCGCGGCTATGCTGTGGGCTGTGAAAGCGACCTCCTCCACAACATCCTCCCCCTCCCGCATCAGCCGCGCCCCGCGAGGCAAGCCGATCGTGCTCGTCCCCGCATGCAACCGCGTGCTCGGCGAGCACCCGTTCCATGTCGCCGGCAAGAAGTACATCGACGCGGTGCGCCTCGCCGGCTGCACGCCGCTGATCGTGCCGACCGCATCGATCGACGAGCTCGGCGAAGAACTCGACGCGCTGCTCGACCTGGCCGACGGCGTGCTGCTGACCGGCTCGCAATCGAACGTGCATCCGAGCCATTTCGCCGAAGCAGTGCACGACCCCTCGCTGCCGCTCGACCCCGACCGCGATGCCTGGACCCTGCCGCTGATTCCCCGCGCCCTCGAGCGCGGCATCCCGCTGTTCGCGATCTGCCGCGGCTTCCAGGAGACGAACGTCGCACTCGGCGGCTCGCTGCACCAGGCGGTCCAGGAAGTGCCGGATCGCCATGACCACCGTGCGCCGAAGAACGCCCCGCCCGAGGCGCAATACGGCCTCGCGCACGACGTGATCGTGCAACCGGGCGGCGTGCTCGCGAGCGTGCTGGCCGAGCCGCGCATCCGCGTCAACTCGGTTCATGGTCAAGGCGTGAACCGGCTCGCGCCGGGGCTGCGCATCGAGGCGCTCGCGCCCGATGGCCTGGTCGAGGCGTTCTCGGTCAGCGCGGCGCGCGGCTTCAGCCTCGGCGTGCAATGGCACCCGGAGTGGCAGGCCGCGACGAACCCGGTGTCGCTGCGCCTGCTGAAGGCCTTCGGCGGCGCCTGCGAGGCCTTCCGTGCGCGCCGCCGGGCACCGCAGCACGAGCCCGTGCCGGACCGATAGCGGCGCGGCCCGCGTGGCGCCGCCGCTCGCCCGAGCCCGGCACCGCCGACGACGCAGCCAAGCTTCCCGGCCGACCCCAGCTACAGGTGCCCCATGGTGGACAAAAGCAATTTCTCCTTCGCCGATCTCGAAAACTGGTTCAACGAACGTCGCGTCACCGAGATCGAATGCCTCGTGCCCGACCTGACCGGCGTCGCGCGCGGCAAGATCCTGCCGCGCGAGAAGTTCACCGAGGACCGCGGCATGCGCCTGCCCGAGGCGATCGTCGGCATCGGCGTGACCGGCAACTTCCCGACCGACGGGCCGTACTACGACGTGATCCACCCGACCGATCGCGACATGCACCTGCGCCCCGACCCGAGCACGGTGCGCATCGTGCCCTGGGCCGCCGACCCGACCGCGCAGGTGATCCACGACTGCTTCGATCGCGACGGCAACATGATCCCGTACGCGCCGCGCTCGGTGCTGCGCCGCATCTGCGATCTGTACGCGGCCGAGGGCTGGGCGCCGGTCGTCGCACCCGAGATCGAGTTCTACCTGATCGAGCGCAACTCCGACCCGAACACGCCGCTGCGCCCGCCGAAGGGCCGCAGCGGCCGCGCCGAGACCTCGCGCCAGGCCTACTCGATCGACGCGGTCAACGAGTTCGACCCGCTGTTCGAGGACATCTACGACTACTGCGGCCAGATGGAGCTGAACGTCGACACGCTGATCCACGAGGTCGGCGCCGGCCAGATGGAGATCAACTTCTTCCACGACCACCCGCTCGGCCTGGCCGACGAGGTGTTCTTCTTCAAGCGCACGATCCGCGAGGCCGCGCTGCGCCACGAGATGTACGCGACCTTCATGGCCAAGCCGATGGCCGGCGAGCCCGGCAGCGCGATGCACGTGCACCAGAGCATCCTGAACAAGGTCACCGGCCAGAACATCTTCAGCAACGAAGACGGTTCGCCGAGCAAGGAGTTCTACTGGTACATCGGCGGGCTGCAGAAGTACACGCCGGCGGCGATGGCGCTGTTCGCGCCGTACGTCAACTCGTACCGGCGCCTCGCGCGCTCGACTGCGGCGCCGATCAACATCCAGTGGGGCAGCGACAACCGCACCGTCGGCATCCGTTCGCCGGTCGCAAGCGCCGCGGCACGGCGCATCGAGAACCGCGTGATCGGCGCCGATGCGAACCCGTATGTCGCGCTCGCCGCGACACTCGCCTGCGGCTACCTCGGCATGAAGAACAAGATCGAGCCGGCGCCCGAATGCAAGGGCGACGCCTACCTCTCCGAATACCAGCTGCCGCGATCGCTGAGCGAAGCGCTCGGCTGGCTCGCCGACGAGAAGGATCTGCACGACGTGCTCGGCAAGGAGTTCATCACCGTCTACTCGGAGGTGAAAGAGATCGAGCACGACGAATTCATGAAGGTGATCTCGCCGTGGGAACGCGAGCACCTGCTGCTGCATGTCTGATTCGAGAGGCCCCATGAGCATCGACCCCGCACGCGGCACGAAGGACTGGCAGGCCGCCGACGCCGCGCACTACCTGCACCCGTTCACCGACTTCAAGTCGCTCGCCGCGAAGGGTTCGCGCGTGATCGTCTCGGCCGACAACATCTACCTGCGCGACAGCGAGGGCGCGAAGATCCTCGACGCGATGTCGGGCCTGTGGTGCGTGAACGTCGGCTATGGCCGCACCGAGCTGATCGAGGCCGCGACGCGGCAGATGACGACGCTGCCGTTCTACAACAGCTTCTTCCAGACCGCGACACCCCCGGCGATCGAACTCGCCGAACTGCTCGCGCAGGTCACCCCGCGGCAGTTCCAGCACGTGTTCTTCTCCGGCTCGGGTTCGGAAGGCAACGACACGGTCGTGCGCATGGTGCGGCGCTACTGGGATGTGCTCGGCCAGCCGGAGCGCCAGGTCATCATCAGCCGCCACAACGCGTACCACGGCTCGACGATGGCCGGCGCCTCGCTCGGCGGCATGAGCGGCATGCACGCGCAGGGCGGGCTGCCGATCCCGGGCATCGTGCACATCGGCCAGCCGTTCTGGTTCGAGCTCGGGCAAGGCACGAGCCGCGACGCGTTCGGGCTGAAGGCCGCCGGCTGGCTCGAGGACAAGATCCTCGAGGTCGGCGCCGACAAGGTCGCCGCGTTCATCGGCGAGCCGGTGCAGGGCGCCGGCGGCGTGATCGTGCCGCCCGAGACCTACTGGCCCGAGATCCAGCGCATCTGCGACAAGTACGGCGTGCTGCTCGTCTCCGACGAAGTGATCTGCGGCTTCGGCCGCACCGGCCACTGGTTCGGCTGCGATCGCTTCGGCTTCCGGCCCGACCTGATGACCTTCGCGAAGGGCGTGAGCTCGGGCTACGTGCCGCTCGGCGGCGTGATGGTCGGCGAGCGCATCGCGAAGGTCCTGATCGAGCAAGGCGGCGAGTTCAATCACGGCTACACCTACTCGGGGCATCCGGTCGCCTGCGCGGTCGCGCTGGCCAACATCCGGCTGCTGCAGCGCGAGGGCATCGTCGAGAAGGTGCACGACGACACCGGCCCGTACCTCGCGGAGCAGTTCGCGGCGCTCGCCGGCCACGCGCTCGTCGGCGAGGTGCAGACCTGCGGCCTGATGGGCGCGGTGCAGCTCGTGAAGGACCAGGCGACACACGCGACCTTCGCGCCCGAGCTCGAGGTCGGCATGCTGTGCCGCGGCCATTGCTTCGGCAACGGGCTGATCATGCGGGCGGTCGGCGACCGGATGATCGTCGCGCCGCCATTGGTGATCACGCGCGCGCAGATCGACGAGATGATGGCGCTGATCCGCCGCTGCCTTGACCTGACCCTGGCCGACGTGCGCCGCAACGGCTGGGCCTGACCACGATGAGCCCCCCGGAAACGTTCCTGCAGATTCGCGACATCGTGAAGGACTTCGACGGCCACAAGGCCGTCAACCGCGTCAGCATCGACATCGCGAAGGGCGAGATCTTCGCGCTGCTCGGCTCGAGCGGCTGCGGCAAGACGACCTTGCTGCGCATGCTCGCCGGCTTCGAGACGCCGAGCTCCGGCAGCATCGTGCTCGACGGCCATGATCTCGCCGGCCTGCCGCCCTACGAGCGGCCGCTGAACATGATGTTCCAGAGCTACGCCCTGTTCCCGCACATGACGGTGCGCGACAACATCGCGTTCGGCCTGCGCCGCGACGGCCTGCCGGCCGCCGAGGTCGCGACGCGCGTCGACGAGATGCTGAAGCTCGTGCAGCTCGAGAAGTTCGGCAAGCGCAAGCCGCACCAGCTCTCCGGCGGGCAGCAGCAGCGCGTCGCGCTCGCGCGCAGCCTCGCGAAGAAGCCGCAATTGCTGCTGCTCGACGAGCCGCTCGGCGCGCTCGACAAGAAGCTGCGCGAAGAGACGCAGATCGAGCTCGTGAACATCATCCACGAGGTCGGCGTGACCTGCGTGATGGTCACGCACGACCAGGAAGAAGCGATGACGATGGCTTCGCGCATCGCGGTGATGAGCGAGGGCCGGTTGCTGCAGGTCGGGCACCCCAGCGAGATCTACGAGACGCCGGCGAACCGCTTCGTCGCCGACTTCATCGGCAACGTGAACCTGATGGAAGGCACGCTCACGAAAGACGAGGTCGATCACGTGCTGGTGCGCTGCGCCGATTGCACCCACCACGTCGGTCACGGCATCACCGGCACCGAAGGGATGAAGGTCGCGGTCGCGATCCGGCCCGAGAAGATCCGCATCTCGCCCGAGGCACCCTCGCCTGCCGACGGCGAATTCAATCGCGCGCGCGGCACCGTGAAGGATCTGGCCTACTTCGGCAGCTTCACGGTCTACCACCTGGCACTGGCCAGCGGCGCGACGCTGAAGGTCAGCGCCAGCAACTCCGAGCGCCATCGTGACCACGCGATCGGCGTCGGCGACGCCGCCTGGGCCAGCTGGTCGCCGACCGCGCAAGTGGTGCTGACCTCATGAGCACTGCTGCGACGACGCCGCGCCGAACCGCTCGCGGCCGGGCCGTGATCGGCGTGCCCTATGCCTGGCTGCTGCTGTTCTTCCTGCTGCCCTTCGTGATCGTGCTGAAGATCAGCGTCTCGGAGATGGACATCGCGAGCGTCAAGGACGTGCTCACGCTCGAGAACGGCAAGGTCGCGCTGAACCTGAAGTTCGACAACTACCTGACGCTGCTGCACGACGATCTGTACCTGCTGACCTACCTGTCGAGCCTCAAGTACGCGGCGGTCACGACCGTGCTGTGCTTGGGCGTCGGCTACCCGTTCGCGTACTTCATGGCGCGCGCCCGCGCGACGGTCCAGCCGGCCCTGCTGATGCTCGTGATGCTGCCGTTCTGGACCTCGTTCCTGCTGCGCGTCTACGCCTGGAAAGGCCTGCTGACCGAGCACGGCTGGGCCGCCGAGTTCATCACCGCGACCGGGATCGACCGCCTGCTGCTGCGCGCCGACCTGATCCCCGCGCCGGGCCAGCTGATGAACACGCCGTTCTCGCTGGTGCTGGGCATGACCTACACCTATCTTCCGTTCATGATCCTGCCGCTGTACTCGAACCTCGCGAAGATGGACCTGCGCCTGCTCGAGGCCGCGAGCGATCTCGGCGCGACCGCCTGGGTCGCGTTCTGGAAGATCACGGTGCCGCTGTCGAAGGCCGGCATCATCGCCGGCGCGATGCTCGTGTTCATCCCCTGCGTCGGCGAGTACGTGATCCCCGAACTGCTCGGCGGGCCGCAGACGCAGATGATCGGCCGCACGCTCTGGGACGAGTTCTTCAGCAACAACGACTGGCCGATGGCCTCGGCAGTCGCGGCCGCGATGGTGCTGCTGGTGATCGTGCCGCTGGCGCTGTTCAACAAGTACGAGGCCGAGGCGGTGGAGCGGCGGTCGTGAGCGCGGCAAGCTTCAATCGATGGTTCGGGCGGGGCTGGCTCTCGCTCGGCTATGCCTTCCTGTACCTGCCGATCGCGGCGCTCGTGATCTTCTCGTTCAACGATTCGCCGGTGCCGAACGTCTGGAACCGCTTCACGCTGAAGTGGTATTCCGCGCTCGGCAGCGACCGCGAGATCCTGTCGGGGTTGTGGCTGTCGCTGCGCATCGCGTTCGTGACCGCCTGCAGCTCGGTCGTGCTCGGCACGCTGGCGGCGCTCGCGCTCGTCAAGCACCGGCGCTTCACCGGCCGCACGCTGTTCTCGGGCATGCTGAATGCGCCGCTGGTGATGCCCGAGGTCATTATCGGCTTGTCGCTGCTGCTGATGCTGGTCGCGATGCAGAGGTCGCTCGGCTTTCCCGAGCGCGGCCTGATGACGATCTGGCTCGGTCACCTGCTGCTCGGCATGGCCTACGCCGCGGTCGTCGTGCAGGCCCGGCTGCGCGACCTGAACCCGCAACTCGAAGAGGCCGCGATGGACCTCGGCGCGCGGCCCTGGCAGGTGTTCTGGCTCGTCACGTTGCCGATGATCGCGCAGGCGCTGCTGTCGGCCTGGCTGCTGACCTTCACGCTGTCGCTCGACGATGTCGTGCTGTCGGCGTTCTTGTCCGGCCCCGGCGCGACGACGATGCCGCTGGTGATCTTCTCGCGCGCCCGCCTCGGCCTGAACCCGAGCGTGAACGCGGTCGCGGCACTGGCGGTCGCGCTGGTCTCGATCGGTGTGGTCTGCGCAAGTCTGCTGATCGCGCGCCGCGAGCGCCTGCGCGCCGCCGACATGGCCGCCGCCGCGCGCGGACCCTGAAACCAACCCGTCGCCAAGGAGCAATGACCATGGCTGCTGCGATCGACTGGCGCGCCCGCGCCGCCAACCTCAGATTCGATGGCCGCGCGCTGATCGGCGGCCGGCGTGTCGCCGCCGCGTCCGGCGAGACCTTCGACTGCATCTCGCCGATCGACGGCCGCCAACTGGCGCCGGTCGCGCGCGGCCGCGCCGCCGACATCGACACCGCAGTCGCGTCGGGCCGCGCCGCGTTCGCGGATCAAAGCTGGGCCGGCCAGCCCCCGGCGGCACGCAAGAAGGTGCTGCAGCGCTTCGCCGAGAAGATCCTCGCCGCCCGCGAAGAGCTCGCACTGCTCGAGACGCTCGACATGGGCAAGCCGGTCCAGTACAGCCTCTCGGTCGACGTGCCGGCCGCGGCGCGCTGCATCGCCTGGTACGGCGAGGCGATCGACAAGGTCTACGACGAGATCGCGCCGACCGCTGCGAACGCGCTCGCGCTGATCACGCGGGAGCCGATGGGCGTGGTCGGCGCGATCGTGCCGTGGAACTACCCGATGATCATGGCGGCGTGGAAGCTCGGCCCGGCGCTGGCGACCGGCAACAGCGTCGTGCTCAAGCCGAGCGAGAAGTCGCCGCTGAGCGCGCTGCGCCTGGCCGAGCTTGCGCTCGAGGCCGGTCTGCCCGAAGGCGTGTTCAACGTCGTGCCCGGCCTCGGCGCCGAGGCCGGCGAGGCGCTGGCGCTGCACCTCGATGTCGATGCGATCGGCTTCACCGGCAGCACGCGCGTCGGCCGCAAGATGCTCGAGTACGCGGGCCGCAGCAACCTGAAGCGGGTCTTCAACGAGCTCGGCGGCAAGTCAGCCTTCGTCGTGTTCGACGATTTCGCCGACGTGGCGCGTGCCGCGAAGACGGCCGCCGGCAGCCTGTTCTTCAACGCCGGCGAGAGCTGCAACGCGCCGTCGCGCGTCTTCGTGCACGAGGCGCTGGCCGACGAGTTCACCGCGATCGTGCAGGCCGAGGCCCCGAAGTACGCGGCCGGCGATCCGCTCGGCGGCACCGCCGAGATCGGCGCGATCGTCGACGCGGCGCAGCTGCAGACCGTGCTCGGCTACATCGACGCCGGCCGCAGCGAAGGCGCACGGCTGCTCGCCGGCGGCCGCCAGGTGCTGCGCGAGACCGGCGGCTTCTATGTCGAGCCGACCGTGTTCGACGGCGTCACGAACCAGATGAAGATCGCGCGCGAGGAGATCTTCGGCCCGGTGCTGTCGGTGATCCGCTTCTCGACCGAGGCGCAGGCCGTCGCGATGGCGAACGACAGCGCCTACGGGCTGCAGGCCAGCGTCTGGAGCGACAACATCAACCGCGCGCACCGCGTCGCACGCGGCCTGCGCGCCGGCACCGTGCACGTGAACTCCTACGACGAGGACGACATCACCGTGCCGTTCGGCGGCTTCGGCCAGAGCGGCAACGGCCGCGACAAGTCGCTGCACGCCTTCGACAAGTACACCGAGCTGAAGACGACCTGGGTGAGGATCGACGCTTGAGCGAGTCGACGCTCGCCGCGCAACGCCCGACCCACCACGCGCCCTGGCTGTCGTTCCTGTGCCTGGCCGGCAGCATGGCGCTGGTCGGCAGCTATGTCAGCCTGTCGAAGATCCTGGTGCTGGTGTTCCCGATCTTCCTGCTGGCCTTGCTGCGCTTCGGCATCGCGGCGCTCGCGATGGCCGGCTGGGTCAGGCGCCGGCCGGGCGAAGGCGGGCTGAGCCCGCACGACCGCAAGCTGCTGTTCCTCGAATCGTTCTTCGGCAACTTCCTGTTCTCGGTCTGCATGCTGTTCGGCGTCTCGATGAGCACCGCGCTCGCGGCCGGCGTCATCATGGCCGGCATCCCGGCGGCGGTCGCGCTGCTGTCGCGCGTGTTCCTGCGCGAGCGCATCCCGCTGCGCACGATGCTGGGCATCGCCTGCGCGGTCGGCGGCATCGCGCTGGTCTCGTTCACGAAGCCCGCCGCTTCGGCCGGCGATCAATCGCTGCTCGGCAACCTGCTGCTGATCAGCGCGGTGCTGTGCGAGGCCAGCTACGTGGTGATCGGCAAGAAGCTCACCGGCAACGTCAGCCCGAAGCGCATCAGCGCGCTGATCAACCTGTGGGGGCTCGCGCTGGTCGCGCCGTTCGGGCTGTGGCAGGCGCTGAGCTTCGATTTCGGCGCGGTCGCGGCCGCGTCATGGTGGCTGCTCGGGTTCTATTCGATCGCCGCCAGCATGGTCACCGTCTGGCTCTGGATGACCGGGCTGAAGCATGTGCCGGCGTCGAAGGCCGGCGTCTTCACGGTGCTGCTGCCGGTCAGCGCCGCGGGCGTCGGCGTGCTGTTTCTCGGCGAGCGCTTCAGCACGGCGCAGGCCGCCGCGTTCGCGCTCGCGCTGGCCGGCGTGGTGCTCGCGACCTGGCCGTCGCGCGGTGTGCCGTCGCCGGCCTGAGTCGGTTCAGGCGAGCGCCTCGGCGCTCTCGCGCGCGAGCCGGCTGACCTGCGCCGGGTCGGCCTGCTTCAGGCGGTGGTCCGACCACACCTGGCGCCAGCGGCGCGCGCCCGGCAGGCCGTTGCGCAGCCCGAGCAGGTGCCGCGACACATGCGACCACGGCTCGCCGCCGGCGACCAGGCGCTGCATGTACGCGACCATCTGCGCCTCGATCGCGTCGCGGTCGTGCTCGACCGGCGCCTCGCCGAAGAAGCGCGCGTCCCAGTCGGCCATCAGCCACGGGTGGTGATACGGCTCGCGCCCGAGCATCACGCCGTCGACGTGCTCGAGCTGCTCGGCGATCTGCGCGTTCGTCTTGATGCCGCCGTTCAGCACGATCGTCAGCGCCGGGAACTCGCGCTTCAGGCGGTGCACCAGTTCGTAGCGCAGCGGCGGCAGCTCGCGGTTCTCCTTCGGGCTGATGCCCTGCAGCCAGGCGTTGCGCGCATGCACGATGAACACCTCGCAACCGGCCTGCGACACGGTGCCGACGAAGTCGCGCACGAACTCGTAGCTCTCGTGGCGGTCGATGCCGATGCGGTGCTTCACGGTGACCGGCAGCGCGACCGCATCGCGCATCGCCTTCACGCCATCGGCGACGAGCTGCGGCTCGGCCATCAGGCAGGCACCGAACGCGCCGCGCTGCACGCGCTCGCTCGGGCAACCGCAGTTCAGGTTGACCTCGTCGTAGCCCCACTGCGCGGCCAGCTTCGCGCAGGCGGCCAGGTCGGCCGGCTCGCTGCCGCCGAGCTGCAGCGCGAGCGGATGCTCGGCGGCGTCGAAATCCAGGTGCCGCGGCACATCACCGTGCAGCAACGCGCCGGTCGTCACCATCTCGGTGTACAGGCGGGTGCGGCGCGTCAGGCGGCGATGGAAGACGCGGCAATGGCGGTCGGTCCAGTCCATCATCGGGGCGACGGATAGGCGCCACTGTCGATCGGTCTGGTTAAGTCTTTGATCGTCCAGAGTCAAGGCTTTGGCTTCAATGTTTGTGGGTGACGCAAGTGCCTAACACCCATTTAGGGCGAATCTGCGCGGCGGTGCAACTAGGGCTCGGCGGACCCGGTTACACCGCGCGCAATACCTCGATTCACATCGATAACCAGGCCTCTAGAGCTTTTTTCTCCAAGCCGCCTTGTTCGCTGGCTTACCGGGTACCTGCTCAAGCTGATTGGCGTCGCGAAGTCGATAGAACACTTGCTTCATCACGTTTTCCGATTTGATGCCGGTGAGTTCGCGCGCGATGCTGTTCGTGATCTCGGCATTCTTTTCAAGATATTGCATCACCAACTGCTCGGGAGATCCAAGGCTTTCGTGCCGCAACACCACCATGATGGAGTTTTCAGTCTCGGTGATGACTGGCGGCTTGAGACGGAGCTTGTCCATCACCTCGAACGTTGTCCGCAGCCCTTCACCAACGTCCTTGTTCGGAGGCTCCCTGAACTTGTTCACGAGGCGGACGAGTTTTGGGTTCCTTGCGAACTGAGTCTTCGTGATGTTCTGGACCGTCACATGGCCGGGCAATTTGCCGGGACTCTCAATCTCAACTCGGTTGTCGAAAATTCGAATCTGAACGTCAGCCGCAATGCTGTAATCGCGATGGAGAACCGCGTTGGTAAGAACTTCGTGCAGTGCTTCCTCGGGATACGCAACCTGCTCAAGCCCGTTCGGCCCGAGCTTCTTGATGCCCTCGATGAGCTCCTTGCACTTCGCGACTGAGTCGTAAATGAGCGAGTAAATTGGTCCCTCAATTGTCAACGGATCGAATGCCAAGTAGTCGCGCTCCCCTTCTTGCTTAGTCTTGTACTGCAATATCTTTACGGCAGAGCGCTTAGGCAGGACCGCCTGTGGATCATCTGAGTAGAGCAGTACACCGGCCACTGTCGCCCGACCGTCAACAACAACCCGCTGCTTGCTGAGCCACTCTTCCGGTTCCGCAGTCGGAACGGCAGTCATCAAGAATTCCAAGATGACGAGCGAGTTCGAGATGTCAGCGATCGATACGCCGCTTACCTCGTCCTCGAATGTTTTCATCCCTTTGTCATAGCGAAGCCGCTCGATCGCCTCCTCACCTTCCACCGGCAGGTTTTGCGATCCGCGTCGAACGTACACCTTCCCGTTAGATGCCTTGATGATCTCCTGGGTCTTGAAAACGGTGAGGTGCAGGACGGTCCCTTTGCCGTCATCGGAAGTCAGAAACTCCCCCGCATAGTGGTTCCCGAGGGGACTCATTGCCTCAACGACTTGGAGGAAGGCGTTGAATGCCTCCTGATCATTCAGACCATTCCAGAGCCGTGCCTGCCCGTCGGCCCCTTCGATCTCCTCGATTCCCAAGAAAATCTCGCCGCCGCTCGTGTTGCAGAAGGCTGCGATAGTTTTCGTCAGGCTGCCAGGTGAGATGTCGGCACTCTTCAGATCTACAAAGTGCGACTCCTCGATGTCAAGGAGCGCGCCGAACTCCGCCGTGGGCATCTCCCGTGCCGCTATCTCCATTGCAAGCTCCCCTCTTCAGTTGCACCGCGCCACCCTGATCTAGCGCCCCCCGCGGCGCAACGCAGTGCAACTACGCAGCGACAGGCCCCAAAAATCTATGTTAAATCAATGGCTTAAGAGGGCCAACCGGCCAGTCCATCATCGGGGCAACCGACAATTTCCACGGTGACAGTGCCGTGTTGAAGAAGGACTCCTGCTGCTGACTCATCAAGCCTGAGCGCGTATTGTCCCAAAGGACACGACACACCGGACTGACGCTCAACAGGAGCCAACGATGACTGTCAAAGGAACCAAGCCCGAGCTGGTGGGAAAGACGATCGAATGGGCCGGCGTGGTCGAGCGCCCGAGCGGTGACGCCGAGTTCCTGATGCGTTTCACCGACGGCTCGACCGCGACGGTCGCCGCCTGGCAGAGAGAAGGCTTCTCGCTGCAGATGAATGTCGATCTGTCGCCGAACATCCATCCTCAGACCGACGGCGGCAGCATGCCCCGACGGGGCATCTGACCGGGTGCGAGACGCCGTGCTCAGCGGGCCGCGTTGTCGGCCAGCCAGCCTTCCAGCGAGGTCGGGCCGATCCGTGCACCGGCGCCCGGCGTCAGCGACGCGTCGTCGAGGCGCGCGCCGAAGTACAGCGCATCGTCGTCGGTCACCACCTCGCGCGGATCCTGCCTGGCCTGCAGCGCGCGACGCAGCAGCACGTCGAGACCGAGAGCCTCCGGCCCTGCGACCTCGCAGGTGCCGTTCAGCGGCGCCTCGGTGGCCACCTTCGCCAGCGCGGCGGCGACGTCGGCCGCGGCGATCGGCTGCAACTTCGCGGACGACGCGCGCACGATCTGGCCCTGGGTGCTCACGTGGGCGATCGACGCCAGGAACTCGAAGAACTGGGTGGCGCGCACGATCGTGTACGGCACCGTGGCGCCTTTGATGATCGATTCCTGGGCCACCTTCGCGCGCAGGTAGCCGCTGTCGGGCGAGCGCTCGGCGCCCACCACCGACAGCGCCACGTGATGGCGCACGCCCGCGGCGATCTCGGCGGCGAGCAGGTTCTGCGTCGAGGACTTGAAGAAGGCCATGACCGCCTCGTCCTCGAACGAGGGCGAGTTCGACACGTCCACCACGACCTCGGCACCGGCCAGGGCCCCGGCGAGCCCTTCGCCCGTCACCGCGTTGACGCCCGTGGAAGGCGATGCCGCGACCACCCGATGCCCGGCCTGCCGAAGCAGGGCTGCCAGTTTCTTGCCGATGAGGCCGCTGCCTCCGATGATCACAAGGTTCATGTCGAGTCCTTCATGGCGTGGGGAGAGAGAAGCTGCAGCGCGTTCATTCGATGGGCTTCTCGACGACCGGCGCCCGCATGCCGATGGCCATGCGGTTCCAGCCGTTGATCAGGGCAATCGTCCAGCCCAGCTCGACGATCTCCTGATCGCTGAACTGGAGTTTCAAGGCCTCGAAGTCGGCGTCGCGGCTGCCGTGCTGATCGACCAGGCGGGTCATGCTTTCGGCCCAGTTCAGCGCGGCGCGCTCGCGCGGGCTGTACAGGCCGGTCTCGCGCCAGGTGGGGAGGCTGTTGAGGCGCTGCCAGCTCTCGCCCTGCTCGCGCAGATCGCGGGCATGCATGTCCAGGCAGAAGGCGCAGCCGTTGAGCTGGGAAACGCGCATCCGCACGAGTCCCGTCAGCGCGGCGCCGAGCGAAGATTTCGCAATGGTGGCGTTGACGCCAGCCATGGCCTGATAGGCCTTCGGGGAAATCTGGGTCCAGGGGAGACGGGCTTCGTTCATGGTTCGCTTCGCTCGAGAGTTGCCGTGCGGGCTGCACAGACTCAAGACGATCGAGGCGGCGGCTTTGTGACGTTGAGCTCGCGACCCAGGGTCCGGGCGATCCGCGCGAGCTTGTCCGGGTTGCGCTGCGCGTGGATGCGCACGATGCGCTCGCCGTCCGTTTCGAGCGCCTGCGCCGACTCGAGGGCGCCATCGATGAAGCGCAGCAGGCCCCATTGGCCATTCAGCACGACGACCTCGAAACGCACCGCGCCGGGGTAGCGCAGCCGGGTGGCCAGATAGAGCTGGGCGATGCGCTGGGCGCCCACCAGCGGCACGCCGAAGCTCGGCACGATGCCGCCGCCGTCGCCGATCAGCTGGGCGTCGTCGGCGAGCATGGATTTGAGCGCCGCGAACTCGCCGCGCACCGCGGCATCGGCAAAGCCGCGCAGCAGCCGCAGCTGCGTCTCGCGTGCGACGCTGTAGCGCGGCCGCTCGTCCCGCAGCTGGGCCTTGGCGCGGTGCACGAGCTGCCGGCACGCCGGCTCGGTCTTGCCGAGCGCTTCGGCCACTTCGCCGTAGTCGGCGTCGAACACTTCGCGCAGCAGGTACGCGGCACGCGCCTCGGGCGCCAGGCGTTCGAGCAGGGTCATGAACGCGACCGACACGTCGTCGACGCGCTCCAGCAGCTGCTCCGGCGAGACGGGCGAATCGGACAGCAGCGGCTCGGGCAGCCAGGTGCCCACGTAATGCTGGCGCTGGACCTTGGCGCTGCGCAGCCGGTCGATCGCGATGCGCGTGGTGACGGCGACGAGCCAGGCCTCGGCGTTGTCCACGCGCTGCCGATCGGCCTCGTGCCAGCGCAGCCAGGCATCCTGGACGACATCCTCGGCCTCGGCGGACGAGCCCAGCATGCGGTACGCAATGCCCTGCAGTCGAGGGCGGAGCCGGTTGAAGCTGTCGGTCGTGTCGTTCATGGGGTGCAGACGTTCGACGCGATCGGCCTGTGACAGCGACGCGGCTCGCGCTTGATCTGGCGCAAACGGTCCGCGCCGCGATGCGCGAAGCTGACGGCATCGGCCGCATCGGCCCGGAGGGGAATCGCAATGCACATCGGAGACATCTGCACTCGGTCGGTGGTCACCTGCGCGCCGCAGACCAGCGTGCTCGCCTTGGCGCAGCTGATGCGCGACCAGCAAGTCACCGACGTGATCGTCGTCGAGGAGCGTGAGTCCCGGCGCGTGCCGGTCGGCATCGTAACGTTTCGCGACATGGTCGTGCGCGTGGTCGCGAATCGCACCGAACCCGAATCGACAGCGGCGTCGGAGGTGATGAGCCGTGACGTCGAGACGGCGCTCGAGTCCGAGTTCGTCTACGACGCGATCTGGCACATGCGCAGCAAGCGTGTGCGCAAGCTGGCGGTGGTCGACGCGCACGACGCGCTGGTCGGCGTGCTGACGGTCGACGACGTGACGCAGTTCCTCGCTGGCGAGCTGATCGAGGTCGCGCGCATCTCGCCGGTGCGGCCTGCCGCGGGGCAGCCGATCGGCGAGTCGGCCCGGCGCTGAGTTCGCGCGCTGGCGCTGGCCCGCCAGGACTTCGTAGCAACTTGATTCAGGTCAATCGACACGTGTCTTCGGGTCGGATCGGGCAGCGCAGTGCGGCGGCCGGACCGACAATCCAGGACCCCACCCACCGAACAGGAACACACGTCATGAACTCACGTCGCAGCTTCATCCGAATCGTCCCGATCGCCGGCGTGGCCCTGTTCGGCGCACGCCTCGCGTACGCGGCCGATCTCGACCCGAAGGATCCGCAAGCGGTCGCGCTCGGCTATGTGACCGACGCGACGCAGGCCGACAAGGCCAAGTACCCGAAGTACGCCGCCGGGCAGACCTGCAGCAACTGCCAGCTGTACCAGGGCAAGGCGGGCGACGCGAGCGGCGGCTGCGCGCTGTTCGCCGGCAAGAACGTCGCCGGGAAGGGCTGGTGCAGTGCCTGGGTGAAGAAGGCCTGAGGCCTCACAGGTCACCGAGGCGGCAGACAAAGCCCCAGCCGCCGCCGAGCTCGCGCAGCGCCAGCACCAGTTCGTTGCGGCCCTTGCGCAACGGCAGGTAGACCGCGTCGTTTTCGGCATCGACGATGCCGAGAAACGCGGGATCGCGAAAATTCTGGGCGCTGCGGCCGCGGTACAGGATCCGGCCATTCAGGAACACGCTGACCTCGTCGCTGTAGCCGATCGAGAGCTTCTTCAGGCCCGCGCGATCGGCGTGGATGCTGGTGCGCGCATACACGAGCTTCATGCCGGGCTGCGGCTCCAGCCGCTTCGAAGGATCGTTCGCGAACGAGACCCGCGGGTGCGGGCTCGCGCGATAGCGGTTGACGACGACGAAGCCCGGCGGCTCGGCCTCGACATCCTGCCAGTGCATCGCATCGCTCTCGGCACGCGCGAGCGGGCGCTCCGGATCGTGCTCGAGCGCATCGAGCGCGGGCGACAGGCGCCAGCGGGTCAGCGTACCTGCCGGCATCGCCGGCAGGTGCCGCTCCCAGGCCGTGTCGGCGGTCGTGCGCAGCTCGAAATTCGAGAAGCAGCTCGCGCCGGTCAGCGAGGCGAGCGCGACCTGGCCTTTGCGGACGCCGCTCTTCAGGTCGTCCATCACGAGCGCGGGCTGGCGCATGTCGTCCACGTAGAACCTGGCCTGCGCGCCCGTGACCACCAGGCGCAGGTGAAACCAGGCCGCCTTCGGGATGTCGACCGCCGCGGTGAAGCCGGGCCCGCTGTAGATCTGCCAGTTGAGCCCGGTGTTGAGCACCGGCGTGTACTGCAGCGCGTCGGGCAGGCCGGACTTGTGCTGGCGCAGGTAGACCCATTCGGCATTCGCGCCGTCTTCGGCGATCCGGAACTGGATGCCGAAGAAGCCGCGGCTCGCCGGCGTCGCGACATCGACGTCGATCACGCCGTCGCGCATCTCCAGCTCGCGCAGCACGGCCGCGCCGCCGTCGAGGAAGAGGCATGGCCGGCCCAGGTATTCGTGCGCCCTGGCCTGCCCTTGCAGCTCCCAGCGCGGCGAGTCTGCGGGCACGGCGAGTGGGACCTGGGAATCCTGTGCGCGCGCGGCCAGGCCGACAGCGAGGCCGAGCGCAACGAGGGCGGCAAATCCGGGGCGGGTTGGCTTCATCGCGCGGCCTTTCGTCGCAGACTGCGAACGCCCTGGGCTTATACAGCGGCGCGCGCCGAGCGCGCGGCGAAGCCTGCTACGCTTGTGCGTGACCTCCGCCACCCACATTGCCGTCGTCGACGACGAGGCCGACATCACCGCGCTGCTCGGCAACTACCTGCAGAGCCACGGCTACCGGGTGACCCAGATGCACAGCGGCCGGGCGTTGATGGCCGCGATGGCGGCCGACCCGCCGGCGCTGGTGCTGCTCGATCTCGGCCTGCCCGGTGAAGACGGCTTCTCGATCGCGCGCCAGCTGCGCGAGCACTGGCGCTGCGGGCTGGTGATCGTGACCGGCCGCGGCGATGCGGTCGACAAGGTCGTCGGCCTCGAGGTCGGCGCCGACGACTACGTGACCAAGCCGTTCGACCTGCGCGAGCTGCTCGCCCGCGTCAAGGCCGTGCTGCGGCGCATCGAACCGGCCGAATCCCGCGCGGTGCCGGCCGCGGCGCCGTCCCGCGATCGGTTCCGCTTCGCGCACTGGGCGCTCGACGCCGCGGCGCGGCGCCTCGTCGACGAACGCGGCCAGGAGACCGCGCTGACCGGCGGCGAGTTCGACCTGCTCTGCGCGTTCGTGCGGCATCCGGGCCGGGTGCTGTCGCGCGATTTCCTGCTCGAGCAGACGCGCGGCCGCGACGGCGGGCCGTTCGATCGGACCATCGACGTGCAGGTCGGCCGGCTGCGGCGCAAGCTCGAGACCGACCCGGACGATCCGCAGATCATCAAGTCGGTGCGCGGCGCCGGCTACATCCTGGTCGCACCGGTCGCCGCGGGCTGACGCCATGACATCGATCGCCGCGGGGATCGACGCCGATGTGTTCCGCGCCTTGTTCGCGGCCTACCCCGATGCGCTGCTCGTCGCCGACGCGGGCGGCTGCATCGTGCTGGCGAACCCCGCCGCCGGCGCGCTGCTCGGTTATGCGGGCGACGAACTGCTGGGCCTGAACGTCGACGCGCTGGTGCCCGACAGCATCCGCCCGCGCCACGCGGCGTATCGCGAGACCTACGGCAAGAACCCCAAGCCGCGGCCGATGGGCATGCAGATGGACCTGGTCGCGAAGCGCAAGGACGGCAGCGAGGTGATGGTCGAGATCGCGCTGAGCCCGTTGAACAGCCACGGCGCGCCGCTGGTCGTCGCGGCGATCCGCGACATCGGCAGCTACCCGCGCGTCAAGCAGGCATTGCAGCGCGCGCGCTACAGCGAGCACCTGGCTCAGCTTGGGCGCCTCGCGGTCGACGCGCGCGACCCGCAGGTCGTGCTCGAGCATGTCCCGGCCATCGCGGCCGAAGCGCTGCAGGTCGAGGTCGCGCTGGTCTGGCTCGCCGAGGGCGACGGGCGGACCTGCCGGCTCGTCAGCGGCGTCGGCCTCGTGCCGGGCGAAGCGCTCGGCCAGCGCTGGCCGAACAGCCCCGACACGCCGCCCGGCTTCGTGCTCGCGCAAGGGCAGCCGGTGGTCGTGGCCGACTACCGCAGCGAGCGCCGCTTCACGGTGCCGCAGGCCTATCTCGATGCCGGCCTGGTCAGTGCGCTCGCGGTGCCGTTGTCGGACCGCGGCCGCACGATCGGCGCGCTGAGCGTGCGTTCGCACGCGCCGAAGCGTTTCGGCGACGACGAACTGCGCTTTCTCGAGTCCGTGTCGAACCTGCTCGCCACCAGCCTGCAGCGCGCGCAGAGCGAGGAGGCGCTGAATCACGCGCAGCGGCTCGAGAGCGTGGGTCAGCTGACCGGCGGGATCGCGCACGATTTCAACAACCTGCTGACGGTGATCCAGGGCAACCTGCAGGTGCTCGAGGAACTGCCGGCGCTCGCCGACCAAGGGTATGCGCAGCAGGTCGTCGCCGCGGCGACGCGCGCCAGCAAACGCGGCGCCGAGCTGACCGGCAAGCTGCTCGCCTTCGCGCGCCGCCAGGTGCTGCAGCCGAGCGCGGTCGATGTGAATGTGCTGCTGCATTCGTTGTCGGACATGCTGCGACGCACGCTCGACCAGCACATCCTGATCGAGGTCGACACGCTGCCCTGCCCGCTGTGCCGGGCCGACGCGGGCCAGCTCGAATCGGCGCTGCTGAACATCGCGATCAATGCGCGCGACGCGATGCCCGGCGGCGGCGCGCTGCGCTTCCGCGCCGAACCCTGCGCGGCGCTGCCCGTCGAGGCCCTGGGTTCCGAGGACGACGCACCCGCGCCCGGCGCATCGTTCGTCGCGATCTCGGTCACCGACACCGGCAGCGGCATGAGCGACGCGGTTCGCGAGCATGCCTTCGAGCCGTTCTTCACGACCAAGGAGGCCGGGCGCGGAACCGGCCTCGGGCTGAGCACGGTCTATGGTTTCGTGAAGCAGTCGAGCGGCGGCGTCGCGATCGACAGCGCACCGGGCAAGGGCACCACCGTGACGCTGTACATCCCGTGCGTGACACAGGCCGCGCCGGCGGGGCCCGGCACCGAGGCCGATCATCCGATCGCGCCCGGTCTGCGTGTGCTGCTCGTCGAAGACGATGCCGATGTGCGCGCGGTGATGCGCACCTTCCTCGATACGCTGCGCTGCGAGATCACGAGCTGCTCGAGCGGCGAGCAGGCGCTGCTCGCGCTGGCCGACGATGCCGGCTTCGACCTGCTGCTGACCGACATCGCGCTCGGCGCCGGGATGCGCGGCACCGAACTCGCGGCGCTCGCGCAGGCGCGCAAGCCGTCGCTGCGCATTCTGCTGATGTCGGGCTTCTCGGCCGAGCTGCTCGAGGCCGATCGTGACGCGCCGGCCGCGTGGGAGCTGCTGCGCAAGCCCTGCACGCGCGCCGAACTCGCACGTGCGATCAGCAACGCCGTCAACGCCTGACGCCGAGCGGCCTCACTGCAGCACCGGCGCCGGCGCCAGGCAGCGCTGCACGAAGGCCGACAAGGCATCCACGTTCGGAATCTGCACGTCGCGCCGGCCTTTCGAGGCAAACCCGATGACTTTGTCGCGCGCGAGGCGCGAGAGCGCGCGGCTCACCGTCTCGAGCGTCATTCCCAGGTAGTTGCCGATCTCGGCGCGCGTCATGCGCAGCGCGATCTCGTCGGTGCGCTGGCCGCGCCTGGCAAGCGACTCGGCCCAGTAGCGCAGGAAGTCGGCGACGCGCGCATCGGCCGGCAGCGTGCAGACCGACATCAGCGAATCGCGATCGTGCGCGATCTCGCGGCTCATCGCCTCGTGCAGCAGCATCAGCAGGTCGCGGTGCGTCGCGCAGGCGGCGAGCAAGGCGTCGTAGCGGATCGTCCAGACCTCGCCGGTGTCCATCGCGACCGCGTCGCACGAGTAGCTGCCGCCGGCGATGCCGTCGAAGCCGAGCCAGTCGCCGCGGAACTTCAGACCGACGACCTGCTCGCGTCCGTCGGGCGACAGGGTGACGATCTTGAAGAAGCCGGAGTTCAGGATGTACAGGTTGCCGAAGCCCTCGCCTGCCTGGTAGACGCGCTCGCCGGCATGCACGAGCCGGCGCTGCGGCGCCAGCGTCGAGGCGAGCAATTGAAGGACCTCGGCGATGCGCTGGCTCGAGCGCTGGTTCGCGGCGGCGTCGTGCCGCGGCGCAGTGCGGATGGCAGGCGTGGGGGCGGCGTTGGGGTTCGGCATGTTTCGGGCTCCTGCAGCATGGCGTGCTTGACGCGTTGAGTGAATGCTGCGGGGCGCGCGGCAATGGGCGGCGAACGGCGCGCGTCGCTGCGTAACGCTGTGTGAATGGTTGGTGTCCGGGCGCGGCACAGCGCGCGCGCATCGCGCCTTGATGAGCGTCAAGGATGGCGCCGATGTGCAGCGCTAGTCTTGATCGAACCGACGACGAGACAACATGTGTCCCCGCTCGAATCCGCCCACACCATGCAGCGAAGCCTGAAATATCGGAGCGTGACCGACTTCTCCGCGATGTCGGACGCCGATGCGGACGCGCTCGTGGCGGCCGCCAGCGAATTGCAGACGGCCGCGCGGTCCGGCGTGATCCGCCGCGCGCTGCGCGGCAAGAACCTTGCGATGCTCTGCGACGAGAGCGAGGCGGCCTCGGCCGCGGCGCTGTTCCATCGCGCCGCGTCGGAGCTCGGTGCGCAGGTCGCGCAGCTGCGGCCAAGCTTGTCCGAGCGCAGCACGCACGATCAGGTGCAGGACACCGCCCGTCTGCTCGGCCGCCTCTACGACGCACTCGACTGCGTCGGATTGCCCTCGCAGCTGGTGCGCCAGATCGGCGCCGCGGCCGGCGTGCCGGTGTTCGAGGCGATCTCGTCGAGCACGCACCCGACCGCGCGCCTCGCGGCGCAGCTGAACGGCGATTCGGCACCCGACGACAAGCGCTGCGCGGTGATGCAGGCGGTGCTGCTGGGCGCGCTGGCCTGAGGGACTCGCGCGGTCAGTGCATCAGGCGCGCCCGGCGGCGCTCGAGATGCCGCTGACGAAGCGCGGCCACAGCGGCACCGGCAGGTCGTGGCCCATCCCGGCGATCAGGTCGATCTCGGCCCCGCCGATCTTCGCGGCGAGGTCGTGCCCGGCCTCGACGGGCACGAGCGGATCGGCCTTGCCGTGGATGATCTGCGCCGGCTGCCGGATCTGCGCGAGCAGCGGCGAGCGGTTGCCGTCGGCGGCGATCGCCACCATCTGCCGGGCCATGCCTGCCGGCCGGTAGGAGCGCCGCACCGACAGCCCCAGGCGCTCGTTCAGGTAGGCCTCGCTGGCCGGGTAGTCGGGGCTGCCGATCAGGCGGTACAGCTTCACGTGATGCGCGATGACGCTGTTCAGGTCGGTCGGGTCGTCCGGCCGCGAGAGCAGCGCGCCGCGCACCTTCAGCGAGGGCCCGGGCAGGCGCCGCGCGCCGCTGCTCGTCATCATCAGCGTCAGGCTCTTGACGCGCTGCGGATGGCGCACCGCGAGCTGCTGCGCAATCATGCCGCCCATCGAAGCGCCGCAGATGTGTGCCGAGCGCAGGCCGAGCGCGTCGAGCAGGCCGGCGGTGTCGTCGGCCATGTCGGCAACGCTGTACGGCGCGCTGACCTTCATCCCGACCGCGAACCGGATCGAATCCAGCGCGAGGTTCGGCACGCCGAACTGGTCGAAGCGCTGGCTCAGGCCGATGTCGCGGTTGTCGAAACGGATCACGCGAAAGCCGCGCGCGACCAGCATCGCGACGAACTCCGGATGCCAGGCAACGAGCTGCATGCCCAGCCCCATGATCAGCACCAGCGGCTCGCCGGCGGGCGATCCGTGGTCCTCGACTTCGAGAGCGATGCCGTTCGCGGAAATCTGCATGATCGTGCTCAGGCCGCGGCCGTCGAGCCCGCCGCCCCGCCGGTCTGGAAGAAGAAGCGGCGCGCGCCGCTCGGCTCGAACGGCTGCCAGCGGCCGGCCGGCTGTGCGAGCCGATCGGCGATCGCGTACAGCGCGAGCGGGTTCATGCCCATGCCGGTGTGGCTCGCGTGCACCTCGATGTTCTCGGTCAGCGGGCCTGGTTCGTTCAGGCTGCATTGCCACGCGACGATGCCGTCGGTACGCGAGTAGATCGAGGTCGTCGGCAGCGGCGGCGGCGTGCGCAGCCGCGCGATCATGGCCGGGTCGTGCGCCTTCTGGCCGCTCAGCATCTCGAAGACGCGCCAGGCGTTCGTCGCGCGCGGGTGGCCGGCGAATGGCGTGCCGAGCGTGATCACGCCGCGCGTGTGATCGGGCAGTTCCTTGGCCATCTCGCGCGCATACAGGCCGCCGAGGCTCCAGCCGATCAGGCTGACCGGCCGGCCGTGCGTTTCGGCCAGCGCGCGCACGTCGGCGGCGCATTGCTTCAGCACGCCGTCGCGCGGGCCGAAGTTGAAGCCCTGGCCCCAGGCCTGCGTCGCATAGCCCAGGCCGTTGAGAAAGTTGCGCAGCGGCACGGTCGTGAAGTCGTTCGCGCCCATGCCCGGGAACACCAGCACCGGATGGCCGTCGCCGCGCGGCAGGCGGCGCAGCCAGGGTGTCGCGGCGAGCATCGCGCCGAACTCCCAGAAGGCGCGGGCCTCGAGCATCATCAGAAAGGCGCTCGGCGGGCGCAGCTCGTCGTCGGTGGAAGGGGTCGAGGCGACCGGTGTTCTGGGCAGTCTGGGCATGCCGCTCGCGGGCAGTGGGGACCGATCGATGTTAGCGGGCAGCGCGCTTCTTCAGCGGGGCACTTGCCCTAGTCCGGCTTGTCGCCTTCGGGACAGATTTGGCGCGCTTGGCGGTTGATTTCGCGACCTTCTTCGCCACGGTCTTCGTCGGAGGCGATGGCGTCGGCGCAGGCTCCGCGGTGGCTGGCAAGGCCTGGAACTCGTCGAACGCGGCCTGCAGTTCGCGCGCGAGCTCGGCGACCTCGGGCAGCGCCGCGCCGCACGCGATCAGGCCGAACTCGAGCGACTCGTTGTAGGTCTGCACCGTGATGTTCAGTGCGACGCCATGCACGACGATCGAGGTCGGGTAGTTCGTCAGCATCTCGGCGCCCGCCATGTACAGCGGCACGGTCGGCCCGGGGACGTTGGAGATCGTCACGTTGGCGATCGCCGGCAGCCGATCGGCGACGCGCGCCTTCGCATACAGCGCGCCCAGGCCCTGCATCAGCCAGGGCACGCCGATCGACGGAAAGTCGCTCGGCATCAGGCTCTTCATCGCGCCGATGTTGGCCTTCATCGCGGCCGTCGCGGCGAGCACGTGCGCAAGCCGCTTGGTCGGGTCGGCGATGTGCGTGCCGAGGCTGAGGACGGTCATCGTCGCCTGGTTGTTCGACGCGGTGTCGCCCTTGGCGCGGGTCGAGATCGGCACGCCGGCGACCATCGACTTGCGCGGCAGCGGTCCGTGCTTCAGGAAGTGGCGCCGCAGTGCGCCGCTGCAGATCATCAGCACGGCGTCGTTCAGGCTGGCCTTGTGCTTGCGCCGCGTCGCGTTGACCGCGGCGAGCGGCAGGCTGATCGCCGCGAACGCGCGCTGCTCCGAGACGGTCGCGTTCAGCCGCGTGCGCGGCGCGAGCGCGAGGTTGCTGACGCTTCTTCCCTGCGCCGCCGTGCCCTGCCCCTTCAGGCGCGCCGCAACCGCCGCGACGGTGCCGCCGGCCGTGTCGCCGACCTTCTGCGTCGCCATCTGCGACAGCACGCCGACCGTGCCGGGGATCGCCTTCACCGCGTCCATCACGAGGCTCAGCTGGTTGCCGAGCGCGCCGCGCAGCATGTCGGCCATGCCGCGTTCGCGCCGCAGCTTGCCGTGGCGTTGCTGGTCGACCTCGCGTCCCAGCGGGCTCAGGTCGAGGATCGCCTGGCCGAGCGCGACGGCCGCCTGGCCGTCGACCGCGGCGTGGTGCAGCTGCGTGTACATCGCGTAGCGCCTGGTACCGCCGGGGCCGTCCTTCAGGCCGCTGAAGACATGGAACTTCCACAGCGGCCGGCTGCGGTCGAGCAGCACCGGGTGCAGCTTGCCGACCTGCGCCTCGAGCTTGGCCAGGTCGCTGCCTGCCGGCGATTTCGGCAGCTTGATGCCGACGATGTGCTGTTCGAGATCGGGCTCGGCGTCGACCCAGACCGGATTGCTCAGGTTCAGCGGCATCTTCACGAGCCTCTGGCGCAGCGCCGGTGCGAGGACCAGGCGCGCGGCGATGTGGCGGCGCATGTCGGCGAGAAAGTCGCCGCGGTAGTCGGCCGGCAGTTCGAACAGGTGCAGCGCGCCGACATGCATCGGCATCTGCGGCGTCTCGAGGTGCAGGAAGCTGGCGTCCAGGCCGGGGAGTTGTTGCATGCGGCGTTTCCGTGCGGGTGATGGCGCCGATGCTAGGGCGCCGCGCCGGTCGCAGCGCTGAGGGGAAGCCCTCGCCCGGTCAGCGCGCCGCCTGCCGCAACGCGACGGCTTCGTTTGCCGCGAGCGCGGTCAGCACCAGCGAGCCGCCGCCCAGCACATGGATCGCCGGCGCTTCGCCCGCGCCGAGCCAGGCCCACGCGACACCGAAGATCACCTCGAGCAGCGCTAGCAGCGACGCCTCCGGCGCGCTCAGGTGGCGCGCCGCCGCGACCGACATCAGGCACGGGATCGACAACTGCGCGACGCCTAGCAGCGCGAGCAGTCCGAGGTCATGCGGCGAGGCCGCGAACGGCATGGCGAACGGCAGCGTCAGCAGCGCCGACAGCGCCGCACCGATCAGCACGGCCGGCAGCAGGTCGACGTCGGCGCGGCTGCGCGTGTGCTGGATCGCGACCCAATTGATCGCCGCGGCGACCGGCACCGCCAGCGCGACCACCGTGCCGAGCAGGTGTTGTGCATCGGCGCCGCTGACCTCGTTCGCATACATCCACACGATCCCGATGCCGGCGACGACGATCGCGGCCCAGGTGCGGGGCGCGAGCCGATCGCCGAGGAAGACGCGCGAGATCAGCGCGGTCAGCAGCGGCGCGCTGGCCATCGTCACGAGCACGTTGGCGACCGTCGTCAGCGTGATCGCGACCATGAACGCGGTGAACATCACGCACCAGCAGGCGCTCGAGAGCCACAGCGTGCGCCCGCCGTCGCGCAGCGAGCGCACCAGCGTCGCGCGGCCCCGGATCGCCGGCAGCAAGACCGCCAGCGCGAGCACCGTGAACGCGCTGCGCCAGAACGTGACCTCGAAGCTGCGTGCCGCCTCGAGGTGGCGCGTCACGACGCCGGCGATGCTCCACATCAGCGTGACGACGAGCATCGTCGCCACGGCCCTGCCGTGAGTCATCAGTAGTCCGAGCTGCCTGCGCTTCCCGGCGCCAGGTTGTCGAACTTGGTCAGCGGCTTGTTGAAGAACAGCTTGACCGTGCCGGTCGGGCCGTTGCGCTGCTTGCCGATGATGATCTCGGCAATGCCGGGCTCCTTGCTGGCTTCCTTGTTGTAGTAGTCGTCGCGGTAGATGAACATGATCACGTCAGCATCCTGCTCGATCGCGCCGGACTCGCGCAGGTCGCTCATCATCGGGCGCTTGTCGGTGCGCGTCTCGACGCTGCGGTTCAGCTGCGACAGTGCGATCACCGGGCACTTCAGCTCTTTCGCGAGCGACTTCAGGCCGCGCGAGATCTCGCCGATCACGGTGGCGCGGTTCTCGTCGCTGGTGCCGCCGCTGCCGCTCATCAGCTGCAGGTAGTCGACAACGATCATGCCGAGCTGGCCGCACTGGCGCGCCTGGCGCCGGGCGCGCGCGCGCACCTCGGTCGGGGTCAGCGCCGAGCTCTCGTCGATGAACATGCTGACGCTGCCGAGCTTCTCGACCGCCTCCGACAGGCGGCCCCATTCGTCGTCCTTCAGCCGGCCGGTGCGCAGGTTGCTCTGGTCGATGCGGCCGAGCGAGCCGACCAGGCGCAACGCGAGCTGCGCGGCGCCCATTTCCATCGAGAACACCACGACCGGCAGCCCTTCGCTGACCGCGACATGCTCGGCGATGTTCAGCGCGAACGCGGTCTTGCCCATCGACGGCCGCGCCGCGAGCACGATCAGGTCGCCCGGCTGGAAGCCCGAGGTCATGCGGTCGAGGTCGAAGTAGCCGGTGCGCACGCCGGTCACGTCCTCGGCGCCGTTCTCGTGCAGCTCGGTGACGCGGTCGAGCAGCTGCACGACGAGCGTGTCCATGCTCTGGAAACCTTGCTGCGATTTCGAGCCTTCTTCGCCGATGCGGAAGATCTTGCCTTCGGCCTCGTCGAGGATCTCGGAGACGTTGCGGCCTTGCGGGTTGAAAGCGCTGGTCGCGATCTCGTCGCTGGCCGCGACGAGCTTGCGCAGCACTGCACGCTCGCGCACGATCTCGGCGTAGCGCCGCATGTTGGCCGCGCTCGGCACGCTCTGCGCCAGCGCGTTGAGGTAGACCAGGCCACCGCAGTCGTCGGCCTTGCCCAGGCTCTGCAGCTGCTCGAACACGGTGATGACGTCGGCCGGCTTGGTCGCGCTGATCAGGCCGCCGATCGCCGCGTAGATCAGGCGGTGCTCGAAGCGGTAGAAGTCGCTGTCGGTGAGCAGGTCGCCGGCGCGGTCCCAGGCGCTGTTGTCGAGCAGCAGGCCGCCGAGCACGCTCTGTTCGGCTTCGACCGAGTGCGGCGGGATGCGCAGTTTCGAGACCTCGTCATCTTGACGCGAGGGTTCAACGGGCAGGAAGGTCGACATCGCGGGGATCATAGGGCCGCATCATTGGCGCGGCTGTGCGCAACCCTGTGGAAATTCAGGGGACAGCGGTGGATAAGTGAAACGGAAAAAAGAAGGGGTCGGCACAGCCGACCCCGTTTCTCGTTCCCAGGCGAAGCCGTTCACGGCCCCGCCTTCGTCTCGAGTCGAAGACTCAATCCGTTTCGCCGAGCACGACCACCTTGACTTCGACGACGACATCGGTGTGCGGCGACACGCTGACCGTGTGCTCGCCGACCGTCTTCAGCGGGCCGTTCGGCAGGCGGACCTGCGACTTCACGACCTTGAAGTCGATGCGCGTCAGCGCATCGGCGATGTCGGCGTTCGTGACCGAGCCGAACAGCCGGCCGTCCACACCCGCCTTTTGCGTGATGTGCACGGTGCGGCCGCTCATCTTCTCGCCCATCGCGGTAGCGGCGGCGAGCTTGTCGGCGGCGGCCTTCTCGAGTTCGGCGCGCTTGACTTCGAACTCCTTGATCGCCGCTTCGGTGGCGCGGCGGGCCGAGCGTTGCGGGATCAGGAAGTTGCGGGCGTAGCCGTCCTTGACCTTGACGACATCGCCGAGGTTGCCGAGGTTGGCGACTTTTTCCAGCAGGATGATTTGCATGTCGGTGCTCCTCAGACCTTGTGCTGGTCGCTGTACGGCAGCATCGCGAGGAAACGCGCGCGCTTGATGCACGTCGTCAACTGGCGCTGGAAGAACGCACGCGTGCCGGTCAGGCGAGCCGGCGTGATCTTGCCGTTCTCGCCGATGAAGTCGCGCAGCGTGTCGATGTCTTTGTAGTCGATCTGCTTGACGCCGGTGACCGTGAAGCGGCAGAAGCGCTTGCGACGGAACAGCAGCGACTGGGTATTGCGTTTGGGTTTGCGGTCCTTCGAGAACCGACCTTTACCACGTGGCGGGGGCATATTGACACCTCATTGATTCGAACAGTGAGCCGATCGGGTCAGCGTGACCTCAATCCAGCTCGGTTACATGGAACACGACACCTCGGCCGTTGCGCTGCGAACCCAGGAAGCCGGCAAAGCCGTGAGTGCCTCCCAATTCCAGCCGCTCGACACGCGTTGTGATCTCCCCGATCGCGCGAGCCCTGATGTCAAACCAGACCTTGCGGGGCTTGCCGTCTTGCGTGACCTCCGATTCGTGCTTCAGGCTCAAATCGAGGGCCGGCAAACCGGCGGGGGTGTATCGCAACGCGCCTCGCTCCACCAGTTGCGCGGTCAGAACCAGGCGGTTCATTCGGCGCGGGGTGAAGGCAACGACCCGTGTGTGCTGTCAGCCAAGGCCTTTCAGGCCGAGGCTTCCTGCGGCGGACGCTCCTGGCGCTCTTGACGTTCCGGACGATCACCGCGGTCGCCACGCTCCGGCGGCGGCGATGACTTGCGCGAGTCTTCGCGCTCGACCATCTTCATCATCACCGACGGCCCGGTCACGGCTTCGTCCTGCAGCACCGTGAGGTGCCGAATGACGGCGTCGTTGAAGCGGAAGCCGGTCTCGAGTTCGGCCAGCACTTCCTTGCTGCACTCGATGTTCAGGCACAGGTAGTGGGTCTTCGCGAGCTTCTGGATCATGTAGGCCATCTGACGACGACCCCAGTCTTCGACCCGGTGCACCTTGCCGCCGCCGGCGGTGACGACACCCTTGTAACGTTCCAGCATGGCCGGAACCTGCTCGCTTTGATCCGGGTGGATCAGCAGCACGATTTCATAATGACGCATTGAAACTCCTTGTGGTTCGCTCGGCTTGCGTCCGTTGTCGATTCCGCGCTTCGACGGTGGTTTCGACGCGGTTTCGATTCAGAACGAGGCTCGAGACTGTTGAGCCACCCCGAAGCGTCAGACCCGGGTGTGGCAAGGCGAGCCGACGATTATAGCCCGCGTCCAGCCTTTCGGCAAAGCGTCGGCTCAGCCGGGGCGCGGGTAGCGCAGGCTGCGCGCAAACGCGCGCGCTTCGGCGCTCGGTGCCGGGGTCAGCAGGCTGACCAGTACGCAGGCCGCGAAGCCGAGCGGCACGCCGAACACGCCGGCCGAGACCGGCAGGATGCCGCCCCACAGCTCGATCGGCGCCGTGACGCCGAACAGCCCGCGCAGCCAGGATTCATTGCGGATCAGGTAGTACAGCGTCAGCCCGAGGCCGCCGGCCATGCCGCACAGCGCACCCCACCCGTTCGCGCGGCTCCAGAAGATGCCGAGCACCAGCGCCGGGAAGAACGCCGACGCCGCGATCGAGAACGCCGCCGTGACGAGAAACAGGATGTCCGCTGGCCGCTGCGCGGCGACCGCCGCGGCCGCGAGCGCGGCGACCAGCAGCAGCACCTTCGAGACCGTGACGCGCCGCGCGCCCGACGATTCCGGTCCGAGCAGCCGGTAGTACAGGTCGTGCGACAGGGCATTGCTGATCGTCAGCAGCAGGCCATCGGCCGTCGACAGCGCCGCGGCCAGGCCGCCTGCCGCGACCATCCCGGTGACCACGTACGGCAGGCCCGCGATCGCCGGTGTTGCGAGCACGATCAGGTCGCTGCCGATGCGGATCTCGCCGAGCTGCACGATGCCGTCGTGGTTGATGTCGGTCACCGACACCAGCGCCGGGTCGATGCGGGTCCAGCCGGCGATCCAGCCCGGCAGCCGGTCGAACGGCAGGCCGACGAGGCCGTTGAAGACCTCGTACTTGACCAGCACCGCGAGCGCCGGCGCGGTCAGGTACAGCAGCAGGATGAAGAACAGCGACCACGCGACCGACTCGCGCGCGGCCTTCACCGACGGCGTCGTGTAGCTGCGCATCAGGATGTGCGGCAGCGCCGCGGTTCCCACCATCAGGCAGAACACCAGCGCGATGAAGTTGCGGCGCGAATCGTCGAAGGTCTTGCGCGCCGCCGCATCCCCGTTCGGGTCGCCCGCGAACTGCTGTGCGTGCAGCGGCATGCCCGCCAGCGGCAGGGCGCGCGCTTCGTCGAGCGCCCGCTCGCGTGTCCAGGCTTCGCGCGCGAGCGCCTCGGACTTCGGCTGGGTCGCGAGGGCCTTGTCGGCCAACTGGATCTCGCGCAGCGGCGCATTCGCCGCCTTCAGCTCGCGGCTGCGGCGCTGCGCCTCGGCGCGATCGGCGACCAGCGCGGCGGGCACGTCGCGGAGCTTTGCGCCGATCTCGTCGGCGCGCGCCTTGAAGAGCGCGCGCACCTCGAGCTCCTTCGGGTCGCGCAGGAGCTGCTGCTCGCGTTCGCTGACCTTCGTCAGCTGCTGGCCGACGATCAGCTGCGGCACCGGCACGCCGGTTTGCTCGACCGACAGCCACACGACCGGAATCAGGTAGGCAATGACGAGGATGATGTACTGCGCGACCTGGGTCCAGGTCACCGCGCGCATGCCGCCGAGGAACGAGCACACCAGCACACCGCCGAGGCCGAGAAAGATGCCGAGCACGAAGTCGACGCCGGTCAGCTGCGTCGTGATCAGCCCGACGCCGTAGATCTGCGCGACCAGGTAGACGAACGAGCACAGGATCGCCGCGAGCAGCCCGATCAGGCGCGGCAGGCGTCCGCCGTAGCGCGCCGCGAGGAAGTCGGGAATCGTGTACTGACCGAAGCGGCGCAGGTACGGCGCGAGCAGCACGGCGACCAGCACGAAGCCGCCGGTCCAACCCATCACGTACGCGAGGCCGCCGTAGCCCTGCAGGTACAGCGTGCCGGCCAGGCCGATGAACGACGCGGCCGACATCCAGTCGGCGGCGGTGGCCATGCCGTTGTACATCGCCGGCACGCGGCGCCCGGCGACGTAGTACTCGTTCGCGTCGGTGGTGCGGCTGATGATGCCGATCGCCGCGTACAGGCCGACCGTCGCGAGCAGGAAGGTCACGCCGATCCAGCGCCGCGGCAAGCCGACCTGCTCGAGCACGGCGAGCAGCCCGACGAACGCGACGAAGCCGGCGGTGTAGCGCAGGTAGATTCGGTCAAGCCGGTGCTTGAAGGCGCCGGTGTCGGCGCTGCGCGTCTCGCTCATCGCCATGCGGCAAGACGACGCATCCGGCGAGCCCTTGCAGCCGGATTTGTCGCCGAGACGATTTGAAACATGGGTTATTGTGCAATCCGCGCGCCCGAGCGCGCCCAACTTCGGCCTCCGGCCGGCACGGAACCTGACACCATGACCCGCTCCCGCAACGGTTCGCCGCCGCCCGCCGGCGGCAACGCACCCGACGCCTGGCAGTCGACGCGCGCGCAGACCTCGCTGGCGACGCAGTTCCTGACCGACGAGAACGACTACCTCGCGTCCGAGAAGCAGCAGGACATCGGCCGCCAGACCAGCGTCGACGAGCGCGAGCTGTTCGTTTCGTGCGCACCCGATCTGGCGATGCAGCAGCAGTTCGAATACCTGCAGCCCGAGTTCATCGCGGTCCACGACATCGCGACCGCCTCGTCGCGCAAGCTGCTGGTCGGCATCGCGGCGGCCAGCGGGCGTGCGGTGCAGAAGCTCGTGATCCGTCGCCAGGGCGGCGGCACCGCGCTCGCGACACTCGAGTTCGTCGAACTGCCCACTGCCGACGGCAGCAGCCTGCGCATGTACTCGACCGAGGTCGACGCCGACACCGCGGCGCGGCACAGCCTCGCGCGCATGCTGCTGGCCTTCAGCCGCCTCGGCGTGATGATGGTCGGCGAGTTGCCCGGCCATGCGATCGCGTCGGCGCTGAAGCCGTTTCACGAGTTCATCGTCAATGGCCCGTGGCCGAACCGGCAGATGCTGCTGCTGCCCCTTGCCTCCGGCAGCACGCTCGTCTCGCAAGGGATGGAGATGACGCGCGGCACCGGCGTGAACGTGCGCACGACGCCGCAGGTGACACGCCCGGCCGACGCCTGGGGCTTCATCAACGGCACCTGGAACCGCCTGCGCGAGGCGGCACAGCCGGACGGGCGCCGCCTGCCGCCGCTCGCCGTCGCGACCGAAAACCCGGCGACCGCGCCGAAGGCCGGCGCTGCTGCCGACCTCAGCGCTGTCGGCGAGCGCCGCGGGCCGGATCGCCTGGCGATGCGCCCGATGCCGGCGCTGCCGACAGCCGTGCGCGCCGTGGCACCGAAGAGCCTGCTCGACCGCTACGTGCAGCAGCTCAGCGAGCTGCCCGGCATGGTCAGCTGCTGCATCTTCGACGCCGCCAGCGGACTGGAGGTGACGCACGCCGGTGCCAGCCCCGGTGCCGCCGACCTGGCGCTGCACGGCAAGGCGCTGCTCGCCGCGATGGGCGCGAGCAGCCGCAGCATGGGGCTGGGCCACACGCTCCCCGAGGCCGCGATCACGCTCGGCTCGCACCACCTGCTGTTGCGCGCCGTGCCCGGCCATCCGGGCCTGGCGTTGCACGCCGCGCTCGACAAGACGCACGCGAACCTGACGCTCGCGCGCCTGCAGGTGCAGCGCGCCGACGCGCTGTTCGAGAGCGCGCCGCCGCCCACCGCGCAGCCGTAAGCCCGGCGGCGCGGCCGGGTCAGTGCACGACGCGCTCGAACGCGAACTCGCCGTTCACGAACTCGACCGGGATCACGTCCTTCGGACCGAAGCGGCCTTCGAGAATCAGCTTCGCGACCGGGTTCTCGATGCGCCGCTGGATCTCGCGCTTCAGCGGCCGCGCGCCGAACACCGGATCGAAGCCGGCCTTCGCGAGCTCGGTCAATGCGCGCGTCGAGACTTCGAGCTTCATCTCCATCTTCTCGAGCCGCACCTCCAGCACCTTCAGCTGGATCTTCGCGATCGCCTCGATGTTCTTCGCGTCGAGCGCGTGGAACACGACGGCCTCGTCGATCCGGTTCAGGAACTCGGGACGGAAATGCGCCTTGACCTCGACCCACACGGCGTCGCGAATCGCCTCGCTCGGTTGTCCGACCATCTGCATGATCTGGTGCGAGCCGAGGTTGCTGGTCATCACGATCACGGTGTTCTTGAAGTCGACCGTGCGGCCCTGGCCGTCGGTCAGGCGACCATCGTCGAGCACCTGCAGCAGCACGTTGAAGACATCCGGGTGCGCCTTCTCGACCTCGTCGAGCAGCAGCACGCTGTAGGGCTTGCGCCGCACCGCCTCGGTCAGGTAGCCGCCCTCGTCGTAGCCCACGTAACCCGGCGGCGCGCCGATCAGCCGCGCAACCGAATGCTTCTCCATGAACTCGCTCATGTCGAGGCGGATCAGGTGATCCTCGCTGTCGAACAGGAAGCCGGCGAGCGCCTTGCACAGCTCGGTCTTGCCGACGCCGGTCGGGCCCAGGAACAGGAACGAGCCGGTCGGCCGGTTCGGATCCGACAGCCCCGAGCGCGAGCGGCGGATCGCATCGGCCACCGCGGTGATCGCTTCGTCCTGCCCGACCACGCGGTCGTGCAGCCTGGCTTCCATCTGCAGCAGCTTCTCGCGGTCGCCCTGCATCAGCTTGGAGACCGGGATGCCGGTCGCGCGCGCGACGACCTCGGCGATCTCCTCGGCGCCGACGGTCGTGCGCAGCAGCTGCGGCTTGCCCTTGTTGGCGCCCTTCGCGCCCTTCTTCGCCTCCTTGGCCTGCGCCTCCTTCAGGGTCTTCTCGAGCGTCGGCAGCTGGCCGTATTGCAGCTCGGCGACCTTGTTGAAGTCGCCCTTGCGCTTCCACTCCTCGATCTGGAACCTGACGCGGTCGATCTCTTCCATCAGCTGCGCCGAGCCCTGGGCGGCGGCCTTCTCGGCCTTCCAGATCTCGTCGAGATCGGCGGCTTCGCGCTGCACCCGCCCGATCTCCTCCTCGATCAGGCCGAGGCGGCGCTGCGAGGCTTCGTCCTTCTCGCGCGTCACGGCTGCGCGTTCGATCTGCAGCTGGATCAGGCGGCGGTCGAGCTTGTCCATCGCCTCGGGTTTCGAGTCGATCTCGATCCGCACCTTCGAGGCCGCCTCGTCGATCAGGTCGATCGCCTTGTCGGGCAGGAAGCGATCGGTGATGTAGCGGTGGCTCAGCTCGGCCGCGGCGACGATCGCCGGGTCGGTGATCTCGACACCGTGGTGCACCTCGTACTTCTGCTGCAGGCCACGCAGGATCGCGATCGTTGCCTCCACGGTCGGCTCGCCGACGAGGATCTTCTGGAAGCGCCGCTCGAGCGCTGCATCCTTCTCGATGTACTTGCGGTATTCGTCGAGCGTGGTCGCGCCGATGCAATGCAGCTCGCCGCGCGCCAGCGCCGGCTTGAGCATGTTGCCGGCGTCGATCGCGCCCTCCGCCTTGCCGGCGCCGACCATCGTGTGGATCTCGTCGATGAAGACGATCGTCTGGCCTTCGTCGGCGGCGACTTCCTTCAGCACGCCCTTCAGGCGCTCCTCGAACTCGCCGCGAAACTTCGCGCCGGCGAGCAGCAGCGCCATGTCGAGCACCAGCACGCGCTTGTTGCGCAACGAATCGGGCACCTCGCCGGCGACGATGCGCTGCGCCAGGCCTTCGACGATCGCGGTCTTGCCGACGCCCGGCTCGCCGATCAGCACCGGGTTGTTCTTGGTGCGGCGCTGCAGGACCTGGATCGCGCGGCGGATCTCGTCGTCGCGCCCGATCACCGGATCGAGCTTGCCCAGGCGCGCACGCTCGGTCAGGTCGAGCGTGTACTTCTTCAGCGCCTCGCGCTGGCCCTCGGCCTCGGCGCTGTCGACCTTCTGGCCGCCGCGCACCGCTTCGATCGCCGCCTCGAGCGCCTTGCGCGTCAGGCCGTGCCCGCGGGCGATGCCGCCGAGGTCGGTCTTCGCATCGGCGAGTGCGAGCAGGAACATTTCGCTGGCGATGAACTGGTCGCCGCGCTTGCCTGCCTCCTTCTCGGCAGTCTGCAGCAGCGCCGCGAGATCGCGGCCGGGCTGCACGATCTGGCCGCTGCCCTGCACCTGCGGCAGGCCCTTGATCGCCGTGTCGAGCGCGGTCTTCAGCGCGGCGCTGTTCGCGCCGGCGCGGTCGAGCAGCGCCTTCGGGCCATCGGTCTGCGCGAGCATTGCAGCGAGCAGATGGGCCGGTTCGATGTACGGGTTGTCGTTCGCGACCGCGATGCTCTGGGCATCCGCGAGCGCCTCCTGGAACTTGCTGGTGAGCTTGTCGATTCGCATGGGGAAGATCCTCCGATTGCGTCGGACATGAGGGAGAGGGGCCGATTTTCAAGCCGGCACGGCGCCCCGCGTTGCGCTCAGTCAAGCGCGATGTCGAGGACCCAGTAGCCGAGCGCTGCGCAGACCAGCGAGCCCAGAAGGTGCGCGCCGCTGTGCAGCAGCGCCATCGCGAAGTGACCCCGGTGCAGCAGCACCAGCGACTCGGCGGAGAACGACGAGAAGGTCGTCAACCCACCCAGGAACCCGGTCACGAGCAGCAGGCGCATCAGCTCGTTCGGCGAACGTTCGAACCACGCCAGCGCGACGCCGATCAGCAGGCCGCCGACGCAGTTGACGAACAGCGTGCCGAGCGGGAAACCGGCCCACTGCGCATTCAGCCAGAGCCCGGCGAGCCAGCGCGCGAGCGCACCGATCGCGGCGCCGACCGCGACCGCGAGCACCTGCGCCGCCAGCCAGGCGGCGCTCACTCGACCGACCCGTGCGGCGGCGCCGTCGCGACGACGTTGTCCGATGCGATGCCCCAGCGCGCGAGCGCCGCATCGTCGCTGCTGCGCGCATCGACCCAGCGCGCGCCTTCGGGCGTCTGCTCCTTCTTCCAGAAGGGCGCCTGCGTCTTCAGATAGTCCATCAGGAACTCGCAGGCCTGGAAGGCCTGGCCGCGGTGGGCCGACGTGACCGCGACCATCATGATCTGGTCGCACGGCTGCAGCAGCCCGACGCGGTGGATCACGCGCGCACCGAGGATGTCGAACCGGCGCAGCGCCTCGTCGATCATCGCCTCGATCGCGCGCTCGGTCATGCCGGGATAGTGCTCGAGCTCCATCGCGCTGACGCCCTGGCCATCGTTGCGGTCGCGCACCGTGCCGATGAACGATGCGACCGCGCCGACGGCGGCATCGCAGGCGCGCAGTGTCGCAATCTCGGCGCCGAGGTCGAAGTCGGCGGTCTGGATCGTGACGCGCGGCAGGGCCACCTCAGCCCCCGGTGACCGGCGGGAAGAACGCGAGCTCGGCACCCTCGGCGACGATCGCCTGCTCGTCGCACAGCACCTGGTTCAAGGCGCTGCGCAAGGCCTTGCCGCGCGCGAGCGCGCTGGCGTGCGCGCCGCCGCGGGCGATCAGCGCATCGCGCACCGCGCCGACGTTGCTGCCCTCGGCGACCTCGACCGCCTCGCTCGCGCCCAGCGCCTCGCGGATCGACGCGAAGTAGCGCACCGTGAGCTTCATACCAGCCACTCCGCGAAGCTCAGGAACTGCACGCTGTCACCGCGCCGGATCGGCTGGCCTGCGGGCGTGTCGACGACGCCGTCGCCCCAGACCACCGAGGTCAGCACGCCCGAACTCTGGTTCGCGAACAGGTCGAGTCCACCGTCGTCGTTGCGGCGCACGCGCAGGAACTCACGCCGGCGGTCCGGCTTCGGCCAATCGAAATCGGCCCGCATCGGCACGCGCTGCGGCGCCAGCGCGAGCGCGCCCTGCAGCCGCAGCAGCACCGGTCGCACCAGCAGCAGGAAGGTGATGAAGCTCGACACCGGGTTGCCCGGCAGGCCGACGATGTGCGCCGCGCTGCCATCGGGCCGATTCACCGCGCCGAATGCGAGCGGCTTGCCCGGCTTGATCCCGATCTGCCACAGCGCGATTCGGCCCTCGGCCTGCACGGCAGGGCGCAGGTGATCCTCTTCGCCGACCGACACGCCGCCCGAGGTGACGATCAGGTCGTGTTCCAGCGCGGCGCGGCGCAGCGCCTCGCGGGTCGCGTCCAGCCGGTCGGGCACGATGCCGAGGTCGGTGCAATCGCAGCCCAGCGCCTGGAGCGCGGCGCGCAAGGTGAAGCGGTTCGAGTTGTAGATCGCACCGGCCTTCAGCGGCTCGCCGGGCATCGCGAGTTCGTCGCCGGTCGAGAACAGTGCGACGCGGGGCCGGCGCGCGACCTGCAGCGTCGCGGCACCGACCGTGGCCGCCAGGCCGAGCGCCTGCGGCGTCAGCCGCGTGCCAGCAGGCAGCACGACGGCGCCGATGCGCACGTCCTCGCCGCGGCGCCGAATCCACGCGCCGGCGCTCGGCACAGCGTTCACGCGCACGCCCTCACCCATCGCCTCACACTGCTCCTGCATCACGATCGCATCGGCGCCGACCGGCACCTGCGCACCGGTGAAGATGCGCGCGGCGGTGCCGGGCTGCAGCGCTGCGCCGACGACCCCGGCGGGGATGCGCTGGCTGACCGGCAACAGCGCACCGATCGCCGGCACGTCGGCGGCGCGCAGCGCGTAGCCGTCCATCGAGCTGTTGTCCTGCGGCGGGACGTCGAGCGTCGAGCGCAGGTCGGCCTGCAGCACGCGGCCGAGCGCATCGAAGGTCGAAAGCGTTTCGTGCGTGCTCGCGGGCAGTGGCGCGACGGCGCCGAGCAGGCGCGCCAGCGCCTCGTCCAGCGTCAGCAGCGGCGCGCGTTCGGGCTTCATGAGGGGCTCAGGCGCGGGCGGCGATGAAGGCCTTGACCTGCGCGGCGTCGGCCGGCATCCGTTCGAAGCGTTTCGGCAGCGCCTCGATGCCTTGCATCGCCGCGGGCCGCTCGGGTTCGCGGCCGATCGCCTCGACGATGGTTTCGGCGAACTTCGCCGGCAGCGCGGTCTCGAGCACGATCGTGGGCACGCCCTGCGTCAGGTGCTCGCGCGCGACCTTCAGGCCGTCCGCGGTGTGGGTGTCGATGATGGTCGCGAAGCGTGCGTGCGTGTCGCGGATCGTCGCGAGCCGGTCGGCGTGCGTGCTGCTGCCCGAGACAAAGCCATAGCCCGCGATGCGCGCGAGCTCGTCCGGCGTCAGCGTGAACGCGCCGGCGCGTTCGAGCTCGGTCTTGAACAGCGCGCGCGTGCGCTGCGAGTCGCGGCCGAGCAGGTCGAACACGAAGCGCTCGAAGTTCGAGGCCTTCGAGATGTCCATCGACGGGCTCGAGGTCTCGTGCGTCTCGGCGCTGCTGCGCACGCGGTAGGTGCCGGTGCGGAAGAACTCGTCGAGCACGTTGTTCTCGTTCGTCGCGAGCACGAGCTGGCGGATCGGCAGGCCCATCATCCGCGCGACATGGCCGGCGCAGATGTTGCCGAAGTTGCCCGAGGGCACCGCGAAGGTCACCTGCTCGTCGTCGGCCCGGGTCGCCTGAAAGTACCCGGCGAAGTAGTAGACGACCTGCGCGAGCAGCCGCGCCCAGTTGATCGAGTTGACGGTGCCGATGTGGTGCCGACGCTTGAACTCGAGGTCGTTCGAGACCGCCTTGACGATGTCCTGGCAATCGTCGAACACGCCGTCGATCGCGATGTTGTGGATGTTCGCGTCCTGCAGGCTGAACATCTGCGCCTGCTGGAATGGGCTCATCCGGCCCTGCGGCGAGAGCATGAAGACGTTGACGCCATGCTTGCCGCGCATCGCGTACTCGGCCGCGCTGCCGGTGTCGCCGGAGGTCGCGCCGAGGATGTTGAGCACCTGGTCGCGGCGCGCGAGCTCGTACTCGAACAGGTTGCCGAGCAGCTGCATCGCCATGTCCTTGAACGCCAGCGTCGGGCCGTTCGACAGGGCTTCGAGGTACAGGCCGGGCTCGAGTGCGCGCAACGGGACGATCTGCGCGGTGCCGAAGACCTGCGCGGTGTAGGTCTTCGCAACCAGCGCGCGCAGGTCGGCGGCCGGGATGTCGTCGATGTACAGCGAGAGGATCTCGAACGCGAGCTCGTGGTATGCGAGGCCGCGCCAGCGCGCCAGCGTGGCGGCATCGACGCGCGGGTAGTGCGCGGGCAGGTACAGCCCGCCATCGGGCGCGAGTCCCTCGAGCAGGATCTCGCAGAAGCGCCGCTCTGTCGGCTCGCCCCGCGTGCTGATGTACTTCACGACAGTTCTTCCTTGCGGATGCGCACGATCGGCGCGAGCACGGTCGGCAGCGCCTGCATCTGCGCAATCGCCGCGTTCATGCGGCCCTCGACCGTGTCGTGGGTCAGGATGATGACGTCGGTCTGGGCTTCGCTCTCGGCCCCCGCCTCGTCGGAGGCGCCTCCGGCGCCCGGGCGCTGCAGCAGCGCCTCGATCGAGATGTCGCTTTCCGCGAGGATCGCGGTGATGCGCGCCAGCACGCCGGCCTGGTCGGCCACCTGCAGCCGCAGGTAGAAGGCGGTCACGACCTCGTCGATCGCGAGAATGCGCGTGTCCTGCAGCGAGCCCGGCTGGAACGCGAGATGCGGCACACGGTGGTCGGGGTCAGCGGTGTGCAGCCGCGTGATGTCGACCAGGTCGGCGATCACCGCCGAGGCGGTCGGCTCGGCGCCCGCGCCCTTGCCATAGTGCAAGGTGCTGCCGACCGCGTCGCCCTGCACCATCACCGCGTTCATCGCGCCCTCGACGTTCGCGATCAGGCGCTTCGCCGGCACCAGCGTCGGGTGCACGCGCAGCTCGATGCCCTCGACCGCGCCGGAGGATGTCATCAGGCTGCGGCGCTTCGTGATGCCGAGCAGCTTGATGCGGTAGCCGAGCTGCTCGGCGTAGCGGATGTCGGCGGCATTCAGCGTCGCGATGCCTTCGACATAGGCCTTGTCGAACTGCACCGGGATGCCGAACGCGATCGCGCTCATGATCGTCGCCTTGTGCGCGGCGTCGATGCCCTGGATGTCGAAGGTCGGATCGGATTCGGCGTAGCCCAGGCGCTGCGCCTCCTTCAGCACGACGTCGAAGTCGTGGCCCTTCGCGCGCATCTCCGAGAGGATGAAGTTCGTCGTGCCGTTGATGATGCCGGCGATCCATTCGATGCGGTTCGCCGTCAGCCCCTCGCGCAAGGCCTTGATGATCGGGATGCCGCCGGCCACCGCGGCCTCGAACGCGACCATCACGCCGCGCTCGCGCGCCGCGGCGAAGATCTCGGTGCCGTGCACCGCGAGCAGGGCCTTGTTCGCGGTCACGACGTGCTTGCCGGCCGCGATCGCCTCGAGCACGAGCTCGCGCGCAATGCCGCAGCCGCCGATCAGCTCGATCACGATGTCGATCTGCGGGTTCGCGATGATTTCGCGGGCATCGGCGACGATCGTCGCGGCATCGCCGACGAGCGCCTGCGCGGCCGCCACGTTGCGGCGCGACACCATCGTCAGCACGATGCCGCGGCCGGCCCGGCGCTTGATCTCCTGCTGGTTGCGCTGCAACACCTCGAACACGCCGCCGCCGACGGTGCCCAGGCCCATCAGGCCCACTTGGATCGGTTTCATGTCAGCTCTGCCGTCAGATCTGGGAGTGGCGTTTGCGATAGTGCTCGAGAAAGCGCGCGATGCGGCCGATCGCCTCGGTCAGGTCGTCCGAGTTCGGCAGGAACACGATGCGGAAGTGATCCGGCGTGGCCCAGTTGAAACCGGTGCCCTGCACGATCAGCACCTTCTGCTCCGACAGCAGGTCGTAGGCGAACTGCTGGTCGTCCTTGATCGGGTAGATCTTCGGGTCGAGCTTCGGGAACATGTACAGCGCGGCCTTCGGCTTGACGACGCTGACGCCGGGGATCTCGCTCAGCAGCTGGTAGGCCAGGTCGCGCTGGCGGCACAGCCGCCCGCTCGGCGCGACCAGGTCGTTGATGCTCTGGTAACCGCCGAGCGCGGTCTGGATCGCGAGCTGCCCCGGCGTGTTCGCGCACAGGCGCAGCGAGGCCAGCATGTTCAGGCCCTCGATGTAGTCGCGCGCATGGCGTTTCTCGCCCGAGACCACCATCCAGCCCGAACGGTAGCCGCACGAGCGATAGTTTTTCGACAGGCCGTTGACGGTGACAAACAGCACGTCGTCGGCGAGCGATGAGATGCTGGTGTGCGCGTTGCCGTCGTACAGCGTCTTGTCGTAGATCTCGTCGGCGAAGACGATCAGCTGGTGCGTGCGCGCGACCTCGACGATCTCGCGCAGCACGCTCTCCGGGTACAGCGCACCGGTCGGGTTGTTGGGGTTGATCACGACCAGAGCCTTGGTGCGCGGCGTGATGCGCGACTTCATGTGCTCGATGTCGGGCATCCAGCCAGTCGACTCGTCGCACAGGTAGTGCACCGGCGTGCCGCCCGACAGGCCGACCACCGCGGTGTACAGCGGATAGTCGGGCGACGGGATCAGCACCTCGTCGCCGTCGTTGAGCAGCGCGTTCATGCCCATCGCGATCAGCTCCGAGGCGCCGTTGCCCAGGTACACGTCGTCGATCGTGACGCCATGAACGTTCTTCTGCTGCGTGTAGTGCACGACCGCCTTGCGCGGCGCGAACAGGCCCTTGCTGTCGGTGTAGCCGGCCGTGTGCGGCATGTTGCGGATCATGTCCTGCACGATCTCGTCGGGCGGCTCCAGGCCGAACGCGGCGACGTTGCCGATGTTCAGCTTGATGATCTTGTGGCCCTCTTCCTCCATCTGGCGGGCCTTGTCGAGCACCGGCCCGCGGATGTCGTAGGCGACGTTGGCGAGCTTGCTCGACTTGACGATGGGTTTCAAAAGGCCTCCTGAGGGGTCGCTGCGCACAGAGAACCTAGAATTTAACCACAGGGTATGTCCCGTACCGGGCTGCAAGGGCAGCTCCGCAACACCTGCGTCCATGGGCGCCAGCCGCATGAAACTCCAAGCCGATCGAATCGAAGGGCAGAACGCCATTGCCCGGCACGGGCCCGAGGGCGTGATCGTCAACGGCTCCGAGTACCGCGAGAGCGTCATCGTGCCGTGGACCGGTTCGGTGCGCCCGTGGCAGGTCGACCGCTTCGATGCGTTGACCGAGGCGCACTTCGAGGTCCTCGCGGCGTTCGAACCCGAGCTCGTCATCTTCGGCAGCGGCCCGCGTCTGCGCTTCGTTCGGCCGGCGCTGCTGAAGGCGCTGATCGGGCGGCGCATCGGCGTCGAGACGATGGACACCGCCGCCGCCTGCCGCACCTACAACGTGCTGCTCGCCGAGGGGCGATCGGTGCTGGCGGCGCTGCTATTCGAAGCGGCGCCAGATGGCACCGGCACTGGCTGAACGCGGGACGGAGGGCCAGCCCGCAGCGCTTATAATCTACGGCTACGCCTGCCCCGGCGCAACCAATCAGAATACTCCATGACGCCAGCCCTCAACAAACCCCTCCCGGAATTTGAAGCGCTCGCGACCGGTGGCGTGAAGTTCACGCCCCAGGCTTTCGCCGGCAAGATCGTCGTTCTGTATTTCTACCCGAAGGACAACACCCCCGGTTGCACCACCGAGGCGATGCAGTTCCGCGATCACCACAAGGAGTTCGTGAAGGCCGGTGCGGTCGTGTTCGGCGTATCGCGCGACAACATGGCTTCGCACGACAAGTTCAAGCAAAGCCTGGAGCTGCCGTTCGAGCTGATCGCCGACACCGAAGAAAAGCTCTGCCACATGTTCGGCGTCGTCAAGAACAAGATCATGTACGGCAAGAAGGTCAAGGGCATCGAGCGCAGTACCTTCCTGATCGACGGCCATGGTGTCCTGAAGGGCGAATGGCGCGGGCTCAAGGTGGCTGGCCACGTCGAAGAAGTGCTGAAGGAAGTCAAGGCGATCAAGAAGGCGGGCTGAAGCCTCCGTGTTCGCGAAAAAAGGCCGGCTTCAGCCGGCCTTTTGCATGGTGAACGCCGGTCAGGAGGGTCACCGAACTTGTGCATAATGATCCGCATGGCCGACAGTTTCGAACTGCGCTCCCCCTCCAAGCCGCCCAGCAGCCGACTGTGCGGCTTTTTTGTTTTCTGACCGCCGAACCACCACCCATGCCATTGCCCAAGCCGCCTGCCAAACGAGCCTCCCTCCTCAGCGCCGCCGACTTCGATTCCCAAGCGGCACCCCAGCCAGGCAAACGCCCTCAGAAGACCCGCGCAGCGGCCGAACCCGCCTCGCCGGCGGTCGTCGAGTTGTATGACGGCCAGGCCGCACCCGGCGCGGCGATTGCCAAGGCCGCGCCGGTGATCCCGGCCAAGCCGCCGGTCGCGGCGCCGCGCAAGCCGCAGCACGAAACGCGCGCGCGCAAGCCGCGTGGCAACGGCCCGGCAACGCTGTTCGTGCTCGACACCAACGTGCTGATGCACGACCCGACGTCGCTGTTCCGCTTCGAGGAACACGACATCTACCTGCCGATGATCACGCTCGAGGAGCTCGATGGCCACAAGCGCGGCATGACCGAGGTTTCGCGCAACGCGCGCCAGGTCAGCCGGGAGCTCGATGCGTTGGCCGCGAGCATGCCCACGCGCGATTCGTCGGGCATGTCCGACGGGTTGTCGCTCGCACGCACCGGCCACCGCGAGGCCGGCGGCAAGCTGTTCTTCCAGACCAACCTGATCAACGTGACCTTGCCGAGCGGCCTGCCGCAGGGCAAGGCCGACAACCAGATCCTCGGCGTCGTGCAGGCGCTGCGCGAGCAGCAGCCGGGACGCGACGTGGTGCTGGTGTCCAAAGACATCAACATGCGCATCAAGGCGCGTGCGCTCGGCCTGCCGGCCGAGGACTACCTGAACGACATGACGCTGGAGGACGGCGACCTGCTGTACACCGGCGTGCTGCCGCTGCCCGCCGACTTCTGGGACAAGCACGGCAAGACGATGGAGAGCTGGCAGCAAGGCGGCCTGACCTACTACCGCATCAGCGGGCCGATGGTGCCGGTGCTGCTGGTGAACCAGTTCGTCTTTCTCGAAGCGCCGGGCGCTGCACCGCTGTACGCGAAGGTCACCGAGATCACCGGCAAGACCGCGGTGCTGCGCACGCTGAAGGAATACACGCACCAGAAGAACGCCGTCTGGGGCGTGACCGCGCGCAACCGCGAGCAGAACTTCGCGCTGAACCTGCTGATGGATCCGGAGTGCGACTTCATCACGCTGACCGGCGCCGCCGGCACCGGCAAGACGCTGATGACGCTGGCCGCGGGCCTCTCGCAGGTGATGGACGATCGCCGCTACACCGAGATCATCGTGACCCGCGTGACCGTTCCCGTTGGCGAGGACATCGGCTTCCTGCCCGGCACCGAAGAAGAGAAGATGAGCCCGTGGATGGGCGCGCTCGACGACAACCTCGAGGTGCTGTCGAAGACCGACGGCGGCGCCGGCGAGTGGGGCCGCGCCGCGACCAACGACCTGGTGCGCAGCAAGATCAAGATCAAGAGCCTGAACTTCATGCGCGGCCGCACGTTCCTGAACAAGTTCGTGATCATCGACGAGGCGCAGAACCTGACGCCCAAGCAGATGAAGACCTTGATCACGCGCGCCGGCCCGGGCACGAAGATCGTCTGCCTCGGCAACCTCGCGCAGATCGACACGCCCTACCTGACCGAAGGCAGCTCGGGCCTGACCTTCACGGTCGATCGCTTCAAGGGCTGGCCGCATTCGGGCCACGTGACACTGGCACGCGGCGAGCGCTCGCGGCTCGCCGACTTCGCGTCCGAGGTGCTTTAGCGATAACGGGCCGAGCGCCGGGCCGCCCCAAGCCGGCCCGCACCCGCTCGGCGGGTGGCGGCGTATCCGCCGCCGGGTGCCCCATTCAACCCGCCAGCAGATGCCGGGCGAGCGCGTCGTACGCGGGCAGTGTCGTCGGGTCGATCCCCATGTTGCCGGCGATGTGGTGCGACGCGAAACGCGCGATCACCATCTCGGCCAGCGGATCGATGTGGACGCCCTGCCCGTGGATGCCGCGCGCGCAGTACGCGCCGTGCGCGTTGTGCGTGACCCACCACATGTCGCGGTAGCTTGCGCCTGGCAAGGTCACGTAGCCGGCCTGCGCGAAATGCGCCGGATCGGCGCCGCCGCGGATGTCGGCGATCGCCGCTTTCGGAACCACTTGCTGCCCGTTCCAGACGCCATCGTTGCGCAGCATCTCGCCGAAGCGGGCAAGGTCGCGCAGGCAGCAGTTGAAGCCACCGCCGGCGAACTCGGTACCGGTGCTGTCGACCATCAGGTCGCCGTCCTGCTCGGCGCCGAGGCGCGACCAGATCCGCTGCTGCAGCAACGCGCCGAGCGGCAGCCCGGTCACGCGGCGCAGCACCCAGCCGAGCGCGTCGGTGTTGACGGTCTTGTACGCGAAGGCCCGGCCGTGCGGACCATCCTGGCGCAGTGTCGCGAGGAACTCGTAGAAGCTCGCCGGCCCGATCTGCTCGGGTGTGCGCGGCAGGATGCCGCCGGCGCGGCCATGCTGCCAGATCTCGGCCTGCGGGTCGGTGTAGTCCTCCGAGTAGTGGATCGAGGTCGTCATGTCCAGCAACTGGCGCAGCGTCGCGCCGCCCAGCCCGCTGTCGGCGAGTTCGGGCACATACGCCCCGAGCGTCGCCTGCGGATCGAGGCGCCCCTCCGCGATCAGCGACGCCGCGATCAAGCCGAAGAATGACTTCGTCACCGACCATGCGATGTGCGGTCGCTGCGCATCGAGCGCGCCGAAATAGCGCTCGCAGACGATCCGGCCGCGGTGCAGCACGACGATGCCGTCGGTGTAGTTCGCGGCCAGCGACTCGGCCCAGCTCATCGTCTCGCTGCGGCCGATCGGCGTGAAGCGCACGCGATCGAGATCGTTGCGATCGGCACGCGGCAGCACGCGCACCGGGCCGTCGCCGCGCCCCACGTTCGTCGTCGGCACCAGACGCCGGATGTTCGAATAGGCCCAGCGCAGCTTCGGGAAGGTGTACATGCCGCCGTCGTCGAAGCGCACCTGCAGATCGGGCGGCGGCGGCGCGCCTTGCATCCAGCCCATCACGTTCGGATCGCTGGCCGCGGCGTCGAGCGGTTCGGGCGGGAGGATGGCGGCGGCAGTCGTATCGGTCATGGGTGGGGTGGTGGGTTGTGCGAGGAATCGACGAGTGTCTTGATCTGCTGCAGCGCGGCCGGGTCGTCCATCGTCGTGAGGTCGCCGGGATCGCGCCGCTCGCAGACTGCCTGGATCGCGCGACGCAGCAGCTTGCCGGAGCGTGTCTTCGGCAGCAGCGCGACGAAGAACACGCGGGCCGGCCGCGCCAACGCGCCGAGCTGGCGGTCGACGGTCTTCATGACTTCGCCTTCGAGCCGAAGCTGTGACGCGGCATCGGCGGCGCTGTCGGGATCTTTCAACACGGCGAACGCCATCGCCACCTGGCCCTTCAGCGCATCGGCGACGCCGACCACCGCGACCTCGGCGACGCTCGCGTGGCTCGAGATGCTCTCCTCGATCTCGCGCGTGCCGAGGCGATGCCCGGCGACGTTGATCACGTCGTCGGTCCGGCCGAGGATGAAGAAATAGCCATCGGCGTCGCGCAGGCCCCAGTCGAAGGTGCTGTACAGCTGTTTGCCGGGGAAGTCGCCCCAGTAGGTCTTCACGAAGCGCGCATCGTCGCGCCACACGGTCTGCATGCAGCCGGGCGGCAACGGCCCGGCGATCGCGAGCACGCCCTTGCGGTTCGGCTCGGTGATCTCGGCGCCGTTCGACTCGTCGATCACCTTGACGTCGTAGCCGTACATCGCGAAGCCCGGGCTGCCGAGGCGGCTCGGCAGCGGCTCCACGCCGTTCGCGATCGTCAGGATCGGCCAGCCGGATTCGGTCTGCCAGTAGTTGTCGATGATCGGCTTGCCGATCGCCTGCGCGATCCAGCTCGCGGTCGGCGCGTCGAGCGGCTCGCCGGCAAGGTAGAGCGCGCGCAGCGAGCTCAGGTCATATTGCGTCAGGTACTTCGGATCCTGTTTCTTCAGCACGCGCACCGCGGTCGGCGCACTGAACATGTGGTTGACCTTGTACTTCTCGACCAGGCTCCACCAGACGCCGCCGTCGGGCCGCGTCGGCAGGCCCTCGTACATGACGCTCGCGACGCCGGCGATCAGCGGGCCGTAGACGATGTAGCTGTGGCCGACGACCCAGCCGATGTCGCTGGTGCAGAAGTAGGTGTCGCCGGGCCCGGCGCGAAAGATGAGCTTCATGCTCGCGGCGAGTGCGACCGCGTAGCCGCCGGTGTCGCGCTGCACGCCCTTGGGCTTGCCGGTCGTGCCGCTGGTGTAGAGCGTGTAGCTCGGTGCGGTCGAGTCGAGCCAGACGCAAGGCACGACGGCGTCGAGATGGCGCTCGCGCAACGCCGCGTAGTCTTCGTCCCGCGCTGCGGTTCGTTCCATGGGTGCGAGGCCGCGATCGACCAGCAGCACCTTCGCCGGCTTGTGCGTCGCGAGCCGGATCGCCTCGTCGAGCAGCGGCTTGTACGCGATGATCTTGCCGGAGCGGCTGCCCGCATCCGCGCTGACGATCACGGTCGGCTGCGCGTCGTCGATGCGGCTCGCCAGGCTGCCGCTCGCGAAGCCGCCGAACACGACCGAGTGGATCGCGCCGATGCGCGCGCACGCGAGCATCGCGAACGCGGCCGGTGCGATCATCGGCATGTAGATCAGCACGCGGTCGCCTTGCTTGACCCCGAGCCTGAGCAGGATCGCCGCCATGCGCTGCACCTCGGCGTGCAGTTCGCGATAACTGTAGACATGCTCCTCGTCCGTCTCGGTCGAGACCCAGATCAGCGCGTTCTGGTCCGCGCGCTGCGCGAGATGCCGATCGACCGCGTTGTGGCACAGGTTGGTCTGGCCGCCGACGAACCAGCGCGCGAACGGCGGCTCGCGGTAGTCGCAGACCTGCTCGAACGGCCGCTGCCAATCGATCAGCGCGGCCTGCTCGGCCCAGAAGCCGTCGCGGTCTTCGAGCGAACGGCGGTGGAAGTCGGCGTAGCGTGTCATCGAAGGCTCCGTGGTGCCGAGTGAAACCTTCAGATCTTGACGACGATGCGGCCGCGCACCTTGCCCTGCATCAACGCATGCGCCTTCTCGATCGCCGCCGCGAGCGGCACGACCTCGGTGATCGCGGCCAGGCGCGCCGCGTCGAGGTCGACGGCCAGGCGCTCCCAGGCCTCGCGCCGCAGCGCGAGCGGAGCCATCACGCTGTCGACGCCGGCCAGCGTGACGCCGCGCAGGATGAACGGCATCACCGTCGCCGGCAGATCGAAGCCCTGCGCCAGCCCGCAGGCCGCGACGACACCGCCGTAGCGCGTCTGCGCGAGCGCATTGACGAGCGTGTGGCTGCCGACGGCGTCGACGACGCCGGCCCAGCGCTCCTTCTGCAGCGGCTTGCCGGCCGCGCTCACCTCGGCCCGGTCGATGACGTTCGTGGCGCCGAGCGCACGCAGGTAGTCGGCTTCGTCGGGCTTGCCGGTCGCCGCGGTGACGCGGTAGCCGAGCTTGCCGAGCAGCGCGACCGCGACGCTGCCGACACCGCCGGTCGCGCCGGTCACCAGCACCTCGCCGTCCCCGGCCGCAACGCCATGCCGCTGCAGCTTCAGTACGCACAGCATCGCGGTGTAGCCGGCCGTGCCGATCGCCATCGCCTGTTCGGTCGTGAACGCCGTCGGCAGCGGTACGAGCCAGTCGCCCATCAGCCGCGCACGTTCGGCCAGGCAACCCCAGCGCGTCTCGCCGACGCCCCAGCCGTTGTGCACGAAGCGATCGCCCGTCTTCCACGCCGGGTGGCTGCTCTCGAGCACGACACCGGCGCCGTCGATGCCCGCAACCATCGGCCACGCGCGCACGACCGGGCCCTGGTTCGTGATCGCCAGGCCGTCCTTGTAGTTCAGCGTCGAGTACTCGATGCGCGCCAGCACGTCGCCGGCTGGCAAGCCGGCCGCGTCGACGGCTTGCAGCGAGGCCTTGAAACCGGATTCGGGCTTTTCGAGCAGGAGGGCGTTGAACATGGATCGCTCCCGAAGAGATCAGCGGACGATAGCGCAAGCTGCCCAGCCTCGGCGCGCTGCGGATCACGCGGGAAAGTTCGGTCCGACATCACAAAACAGCGCCAAGTATCTGTCGGGATTGATATTTCTTGTTGACGATGGGTGCCGGTATACCGTATCCTGCGCGCCATGCTGACATCCTGGTCCGGGCCCCTGGCGATTGCGCGTTGCGCGACGGTTTGGGCACTGGCCGCCTGGGTGTCGACGGCGGCGCTCGCGGCGCCGGCCGCTTTCGCGCCCATGCCGCCGCCCGCTCCGGCCTCCGCTGCCGACGCGTTCGGCCGCTTCCTCGCGGACAAGGGCCTGATCGGTGCAGCGCCCGTCGCGCCAGGCGGCGAAAGCGGCTTCGTCAGTCAGGTTCGCGCGAAGGCCTCGGACATGGTCGTGACCGCGATGAACTTCCTCGGCGTGCGCTACCGGCGCGGCGGCAGCACCGCCGATGCCGGCTTCGACTGCAGCGGCTTCACGCGCCAGGTCTTCGAGACCAGCCTCGGCCTCGTGCTGCCGCGCCGCGCCGACGAGCAGGCCAAGGCGGCGGGGCTGGTCGCGGTCAAGCGCGACGAGCTGCAGCCCGGCGATCTGGTGTTCTTCAACACCTTGCGTCGCACCTTCTCGCATGTCGGCATCTATGTCGGCGACGGCAAGTTCATCCACGCCCCGCGGCCCGGCGGCGAGGTGCGCGTCGAAGACATGCGCTTCGTCTACTGGGCCAAACGCTTCACCGGCGCACGCCGCGCCGAGCCGGTGCTCGAGCAGGCCGCGACCGATGCGCCACTGACCACGCCGGTCATGACGCAGACATTGGCGCCGACGCACACGCTGCGCTAATCCGACGACGCGACCTTCCCGCGCCGCCCACGCGGCCAAGCCCGCACAGGCACAATCGCCGCATGGCCGAGAAAGTCATCATTCCCGTCGCTGACCACCGCTACGCCGCGAGCATTCCGCGGGTGCCACGGGTCGCCGCCGAGCCGAACGGTCTGCTCGGCGACACCCTCGGCCGGCCCTTGCGCGACCTGCGCATCTCGGTGACCGACCGCTGCAACTTTCGCTGCAGCTACTGCATGCCGAAAGAGGTGTTCGACAAGAGCTACGCGTTCCTGCCGCATTCGTCGCTGCTCAGCTTCGAGGAGATCACGCGTGCCGCGAAGCTGTTCGTCGCGCACGGCGTGCGCAAGATCCGCCTGACCGGCGGCGAGCCGCTGCTGCGCAAGAACCTCGAGGTGCTGGTCGGCATGCTGAGCCGCCTGCGCACGCCCGACGGGGCGCCGCTCGATCTGACCCTGACGACGAACGGTTCGGTGCTCGCGCGCAAGGCGCAGGCGCTCAAGGAGGCCGGGTTGCAGCGCGTGACCGTGAGCCTCGATGCGCTCGACGACACGGTGTTCCGCCGCATGAACGATGCCGACTTCCCGGTCGCCGAGGTGCTGGCGGGCATCGACACGGCGCGGCGCGTCGGCCTCGGCCCGATCAAGATCAACATGGTCGTCAAGCGCGGCACCAACGACGACCAGATCCTGCCGATGGCGCGGCACTTCAAGGGCAGCGGCGCGGTGCTGCGCTTCATCGAATACATGGACGTCGGTGCGACGAACGGTTGGCGCATGGACGAAGTGCTGCCCTCGCGCGAGGTGATCCGGCGCATCGCCGCCGAACTGCCGCTGCAGCCGATCGCGGCGAACACGCTCGGCGAAACCGCCGAGCGCTGGCGCTATGCCGACGGCGACGGCGAGGTCGGCGTGATCTCGAGCGTCACGCAAGCCTTCTGCGCCGACTGCAACCGGGCGCGGCTGTCGACCGAGGGCAAGCTCTTCCTGTGCCTGTTCGCGAGCCACGGCCACGACCTGCGCGCCCTGCTGCGCGGCGATTACAGCGACGCGCAGATCGCCGCGGCGATCGGCCTGATCTGGCAAGCGCGCGGCGATCGCTACTCGGAGTTGCGCAGCGCCGGCGCGCCGGCCGCGACGGGCGGCGAGCGCCGCGTCGAGATGCACTACATCGGCGGCTGAGCGAGCCCCCCCCGCCGATGACCGAGCCGATCGCAATCCGCCGCCTCATGCCGGTCGATCTGCCGGCCTACAAGGATTTGCGCGACGCGATGCTCGCGGCCCACCCGTCGGCCTTCAGTTCTGATGCCGCCGAGGCGCAGCGGCGCGGCCCCGAAAGCTACCGCACGCGGCTCGGCCTCGAACGACCGGAAGGCGGCGAGTTCACGCTCGGCGCCTGGGACGGCGCGGAGCTCGTCGGTGCGATCGGCTGCGAGCGCGACGCGCGCATCAAGGTGCGCCACATCAGCCACATCGTCGGCATGATGGTGCGCGACGCGTGGCAGGGCCGCGGCGTCGGCCGTGGCCTGCTCGCCGAATGCCTGGCGCTGGCGCGCCGCGCCGAAGGCCTGGAGCTGCTGACGCTGACGGTGACCGCCGGCAACCTGCCGGCGATCGGGCTCTACGAGCGCTTCGGCTTCATCCGCTACGGCAGCCTGCCGCACGCGATCTGCGTCGAGGGCCGGTACTTCGCCAAGGACCAGATGATGCTGGTCCTGTAGGCGCGCCTGCAGCCGGTTCAGTGCGCCGCGAGGCGGCGCCAGGTCTCGACGACCGAATCCGGGTTCAGCGAGATCGAGACGATGCCCTCGTCGGCGAGCCACTTCGCAAAATCCGGATGATCGCTCGGCCCCTGGCCGCAGATGCCGACGTACTTGTCGGCCGCGCGGCAGGCCTTGATCGCGCGCGAGATCAGGTACTTGACGGCCGGATCGCGTTCGTCGAAGTCCTTCGCGAGCAGTTCCATCCCGGAGTCGCGGTCCAGGCCGAGCGTCAGCTGGGTCAGGTCGTTCGAGCCGATCGACATGCCGTCGAAGTGCTCGAGGAACTCTTCGGCCAGCACGGCGTTGCTCGGGATCTCGCACATCATGATCACGCGCAGGCCGTCGGTGCCTCCGTCGGCGGCGCGCTTCAGGCCGCGGTCGGCGAGCATGCCGACGACGGCCTTGGCCTGCGCCAGCGTGCGCACGAACGGCACCATGATCTCGACGTTGGTCAGGCCCATCTCGCTGCGCACGCGCTTCAGCGCCTCGCACTCCATCGCGAAGGCCTCACCGAACTCCTCGCTGACGTAGCGCGACGCGCCGCGGAAGCCGAGCATCGGGTTTTCTTCTTCGGGCTCGTAGCGCGAACCGCCGATCAGCTTGCGGTACTCGTTGCTCTTGAAGTCGGACAAGCGAACGATCACCGGCTTGGGCCAGAACGCCGCGCCGATCGTCGCGATTCCTTCGGTCAGCTTGTCGACGTAGAACGCGCGCGGCGACGCGTGCCCGCGCGCGACGCTCTCGACCGCCTTCTTCAGGTCGCTGTCGATGTTCGGATAGTCGAGGATCGCCTTCGGGTGCACGCCGATGTTGTTGTTGATGATGAACTCGAGCCGCGCGAGGCCGACGCCGCTGTTGGGCATCTGCGCGAAGTCGAACGCCAGCTGCGGGTTGCCGACGTTCATCGTGATCTTCACCGGGCACGGCGGCAGCTCGCCGCGCTGCACGTCGCTGACCTCGGTCTCGAGCAGGCCGTCGTAGATGTAGCCGGTGTCGCCTTCGGAGCAGGCGACGGTGACGAGCGCACCCTCCTTCAGCACCTCGGTCGCGTTGCCGCAGCCGACGACCGCCGGGATGCCGAGCTCGCGCGCGATGATCGCCGCGTGGCAGGTCCGGCCGCCGCGGTTCGTGACGATCGCGCTGGCGCGCTTCATCACCGGCTCCCAGTTCGGGTCGGTCATGTCGGTGACAAGCACGTCGCCGGCCTGCACGGTGTCCATGTCCTTGATGCTGTGCACGATGCGCACCGGGCCGGTCCCGATCTTCTGGCCGATCGCGCGGCCTTCGGCGAGCACGGTGCTCTTCGAGTTGTCTCCCTTGAGCTTGAAGCGCTGCTCGGCCTTGCCTTCCTGCTGGCTCTTCACGGTCTCGGGCCGGGCCTGCAGGATGTAGAGCTTGCCGTCGACGCCGTCGCGGCCCCATTCGATGTCCATCGCGCGGCCGTAGTGCGCCTCGATCGTCAGCGCGTAGCCGGCGAGCTCGGCGACATCGGCGTCGCTCAGCGAATAGCGGTTGCGCTGCTCGTGCAGCGTGTCGACGGTCTTCACGAGCTGGCCGGTTGCCGCCTTCTCTTCGCTCGTCGCGAACTCCATCTTGATCAGCTTCGAGCCGAGGTTGCGGCGGATGATCGCGCGCTTGCCCGCACGCAGCGCCGGCTTGTGCACGTAGAACTCGTCCGGGTTCACGGCGCCCTGCACGACCGTTTCGCCGAGACCGTAGCTCGAGGTGATGAAGACGACGTCGGAGAAGCCGGACTCGGTGTCGATCGTGAACATCACGCCGGCCGCGCCGAGGTCGGAACGCACCATGCGCTGCACGCCGGCCGAGAGTGCGACATCGCTGTGCGCGAAGCCCTTGTGCACGCGGTAGCTGATCGCGCGGTCGTTGTACAGGCTCGCGAACACCTCCTTCATCTTCGCGAGCACGTCGGCGATGCCGACGACATTCAGGAAGGTCTCTTGCTGGCCGGCGAACGACGCGTCGGGCAGGTCTTCGGCGGTCGCCGACGAACGCACCGCGAACGATGCGCCGGGCGAGCCGGCGCTGAGCTTCGCGAATTCCTGCGTGATCGCCGCGTCGAGCTCAGGCGGGAATGGCGTCGACTCGATCCAGTGGCGGATCTCGGCGCCCGCCGCGGCGAGTGCGCGCACGTCGTCGGTGTTCAGGGTCGCCAGGCGCGCCTCGATCCGTGCGGCCAGGCCTTCGTGGCGCAGGAACTGCCGGAACGCGTGGGCCGTCGTCGCGAAGCCCCCCGGCACGCGCACGCCCGAGGCGGCCAGCTGGCTGATCATTTCGCCGAGCGAGGCGTTCTTGCCGCCCACCGACTCGACATCGGTCATTCTCAGGTGTTCAAACGGCACGACCAGGGCGGTCGCCAGTGGGTTGCTTGACATGGGAGAGCTCCGGGATGGTGAAAAATCGGTGCTTCGCGATCGCAACACAGCCGGCCCGAGCAGCGCTCGAGGGCCCCGCCAGCCCGCGCGCTCGCACACCCGTGATCGGGTTGGGCGCGGCAGGGGGTGGCGTTCATCGGCGGGCGGAATCGAAGATTGGGGCCGATTTTACGGGCGAACTGCCTATCATCACAGCGACCCTCAACCCGCCCACCGATCCCCTCCACCATGGCCAATCGCAGCGTGTTTTTTGTTTCAGACGGTACCGGCATCACCGCCGAGACCTTCGGCCATTCGATCATGTCGCAGTTCGCGGTGAAGGCGCGCCATGTGCGCCGGCCCTTCATCGACACGGCCGACAAGGCCCACCAGGTGCTGCGCGAGATCAACCACACCGCCGACACCGAGGGCCGCAAGCCGATCGTCTTCATCACGCTGGTCAACCCCGAGATTCTCGGGATCCTGAAGGGCGCCAGCCCGGGCACCGAGCAGAAGGGCATGGTGCTGGACATGTTCAACACCTTCATCGAGCCGCTCGAGGCCGAGTTCGGCATGACCTCGAACCACCGCGTCGGCCGCTTCGTCGATGTCTCGAAGAGCCAGGAGTACACCGACCGGATCGAGGCGATCAACTACTCGCTCGCGCACGACGACGGCCAGTCGGCGAAGAACCTCGCGAGCGCCGATGTGATCCTGGTCGGCGTCAGCCGCAGCGGCAAGACGCCGACCTCGCTGTACCTCGCGATGCAGCACGGCATCAAGGCGGCGAACTACCCGCTGATCCCGGAAGACTTCGATCGCGGCGCGATTCCGTCCAGCCTGGCGCCGTACAAGCAGAAGTGCTTCGGGCTGACGATCGATCCCGAACGCCTGAGCCACATCCGCAACGAGCGCCGGCCCGGCAGCAAGTACGCGGCGGTCGAGAACTGCCGCTACGAGGTCAAGGAAGCCGAGACGATGATGCGGCGCGAAGGGATCGCGTGGCTCTCGTCGACGCACAAGTCGATCGAGGAGATCGCGACGACGATCCTGCGCGATCTGCGGCCGGACCGGTTGATGTACTGACGGCGCGGGCCGAGCGCCGGGCCGCCCCAAGCCGGCCCGCATCCCCTTGGGGGACCGGCGAACGTACTCGCTCGCCGAGGGGCCCGTCAGCCTCGCTGGCGGGCCGATTCGTAGAGGCACACCGCCGCCGCGGCGGCGACGTTCAACGACTCCTCGCCGCCCGGTTGCGGGATGCGCAGCGACTCGGCGCAGCGCTGCAGCAGCGCCGCCGAGACGCCCTGCCCTTCATGGCCGAGCACCCACGCGCACGGCCACGGCAGCGTGGCCTCGTGAAGCGCACGCGCGGCATGCGAGCTGGTCGCGAGCAGCGGCAGCGCGAGCGGCGCGAGGCCATCCTCGCCCGCCATCTCGACCAGCCGCAGCGCGAAGTGCGCGCCCATGCCGGCGCGCAGCACCTTCGGCGACCACAGCGCGGCGGTGCCCTTGAGCGCGACGACCTGCGTGAACCCGAACGCGCTCGCGCTGCGCAGGATGTTGCCGACGTTGCCGGCATCCTGCAGCCGGTCGAGCACCACGCTGGGCGCTTGCGCGTCGAGCTCGCCGGGTCCACCCCACGGCAGTGCGAAACCCAACGGCGCCGGCGATTCGAGCGCGCTCAGACCGGCCATCAGCGCGGCCGGGATCACCGCGACCGACGCAGCCTGGCCCGCCAGATCGCGCAGCGCCGGCGTCTGCCAGCCCGCCTCGGTGATCACCGCCTGCGCAGCGGAGCCGCCGCGGTGCACGAAGGCCGAACACAGATGCTCGCCCTCGATCCAGATCTCGCCGAGCTTGCGATAGGCCGCCGGATCGGCCGCGAGCTTGCGCAGCCGCATCAGCAATGGGTTGTCGCGCGACGTGATCGCCTTGATGTTCGCGGCGGCCATGCGGAAAGCGCGTCAGAGCAGCTCGCGCACCGGCGCGAAGCTGCGGCGGTGGTGCCGGCACACGCCGTGCTCCTTCAGCGCCGCGAGGTGCTCGGGCGTCGCGTAGCCCTTGTGACCGTCGAAGCCGTACTGCGGGTGCTCCAGGTGCAGCGCCTGGCACAACTGGTCGCGGTAGACCTTCGCGAGGATCGACGCGGCCGAGATCGCCTTGACCTTCGCATCGCCGCCGATCACCGCCTCGGCCGCGATCTTCAGCCGCGGCAGCTGGTTGCCGTCGACCAGCACCTTGTTCGGCCGCAGCCGCAGTCCCTCGACCGCCCGGCGCATCGCCAGCAGCGTCGCCTGCAGGATGTTCAACTGGTCGATCTCTTCGACGCTGGCCTGCGCGATGCAGAAGCACAGTGCCTTCGCGTGGATCTGGACGTTCAGACGCTCGCGCGCCAGCGGCGTCAGCAGCTTCGAATCGTTCAGGCCGCGGATCGGCTTCAAGTCGTCCAAGATCACCGCGGCCGCGACGACCGGCCCGGCCAGCGGTCCGCGGCCGGCCTCGTCGACGCCGGCGATCAGGCCGGGCACGTCGAACACCAGTCCGAGCTGCTCAGGCCGCGAGTACCGTTTCGATCGCATCGGTGGCTTTCTGGCCGGTGTTGCAGCGCAGCTCGCGGTGCAGCGCGTCGAAACGCTCGCGCAACGCCGCGCAGCGTACGGGATCGTCGAGCCACGCGAGGCCGGCGTGCGCGAGCCGCTCGGGTGTCGCGTCGCCCTGCAGGAATTCGGGCACCACGAAGTCGCCGAGCAGGATGTTCGGCAGCCCGACCCAGGGTTGGTAGCTCATGCGCTTCATCATCTGCCAGTTCAGCGCATGCATCACATAGGTGATGACCATGGGACGCTTGAACAGCGCCGCCTCGAGCGTCGCGGTGCCGCTGGCGATCAGGGTCACGTCGCAGGCGGCGAGCGCGTCGTGCGAATGGCCGTCGAGCAGGTCGATGCGGGCGTCGGCCGCGTACTGCTTGCGCAGCGGCTCGACGACGTGGCGCAGTCCCGGCACGACCGGCAGCACGAAGCGCAGCCCGGGACGCTCGCGGTGCATCACCGCGGCGGCCTGCAGCAGGCGCGGTGCGATGTACTGGACCTCGGCGCGGCGGCTGCCTGGCAGCAACGCGACGACGACCTCGTCCGGCGCGATCCCCAGGCCCGCGCGCGCCGCGGCGCGCGGCACCTCGAGCGGGATCACGTCGGCCAGCGGGTGCCCGACATACGCCGCGGCGACGCCCTGCTTCGCGTAGATCGCCGGCTCGAACGGGAACAGGCACAACACCAGGTCGGTCGCGCGCTGGATCTTCTCGATGCGCTTGCCGCGCCAGGCCCAGATCGACGGGCTGACGAAGTGGATCGCCTTCATGCCGCTCGCCTTCAGCTTCGCCTCGAGGTCGAGGTTGAAATCGGGCGCGTCGATGCCGACGAACACATCGGCGCGCGTCGCTGCGTCGGCGCGCAAAAGCCGCTCGGTCAGCTGGTTGCGGATGCCCGAGATTTCGCGGTAGTGGCTCAGAACCTCGACATAGCCGCTGACCGCGAGCTTGTGGTGCGGCCACCAGGCCTCGAACCCCTGCTCGACCATCTTCGGGCCGCCGATGCCCCCGGACTGGAGTTGCGGCCAGCGCCCCTTCAAGCTCGCGAGCAGCAGGCCGCCCAGCAGATCCCCCGAAGCTTCGCCCGCCACCATCGCGAAGCGAGGGGCTTGAAGATCGATCGCTGCCATCTCAACGCGCGATGCCGCGCGTCACTTGCGCAAGAAACTCATCCATCAGCGCGACCTCGGCAGCGGCCTCGGGCCTCGTGGCGGCGAGGGCGGCGATCGCTTCGCGCGCGGCATCGAAGGTCAGACCGTCGCGGTACAGAAGCCGATGCATTTGCTTGACCGCCGCGATGCGCTCGGGTCCGAAACCGCGGCGGCGCAGGCCTTCGATGTTGAAGCCACGCACCGAGAGCGGGTTGCCGTCGACCATCATGTAGGGCGGCACGTCTTGCGTCACCGCGCTGCCGAAACCCGCCATCGCGTGCGCGCCGATCTTGACGAATTGATGGATGCCGGTCAGCCCGCCGATCGTCACCCAGTCACCCAGATGCACATGGCCGCCGAGCGTGGTGTTGTTGGCCAGCGTGGTGTGGTTGCCGACCTCGCAATCGTGTGCGATGTGCGTGTAGGCCATGATCCAGTTGTCGCTGCCCACGCGGGTGATGCCGCCGGCCTGTGGCACGCCGAGGTTGAAGGTGCAGAACTCGCGGATCACGTTGCGGTCGCCGATCACCAGTTCGGTGTCTTCTCCTGCGTATTTCTTGTCTTGCGGGATCGCGCCGATCGAGCAGAACTGGAAGACGCGGTTGTCGCACCCGATCGTCGTGCGGCCCTCGATCACGCAGTGCGGGCCGATCGTCGTGCCGGCGCCGATGCGCACGTGCTCGCGCACGATGCTGTAGGCGCCCACGCTGACACCGTCGTCCAGCTCGGCGCCGGGCTCGACGATCGCGGTGGGGTGAATGTTCGCCATGGTCCGAAGGCGCAGCGCGCGTCAGGAAGTCGGGAGCTCAATCAACCCGGCGCATCGTGCACATCAGGTCGGCGGAGGCGGCGACGGTGTCGCCGACTTTCGCGAACGCCGCGAACTTCACGATACCGGCGCGGCTGCGCTCGAGCGTTGCGTGCAGCATCAGCTGGTCGCCCGGTTCGACCGGGCGCTTGAAGCGCGCGTTGTCGATGCCGGCGAAATAGAAGACCGTCTTGTCGTCCGGCATCACACCGGCATTGTCGAACGCGAGGATCGCCGCGGCCTGCGCCAGCGCCTCGAGGATCATCACGCCCGGCATCACCGGGCGGTTCGGAAAGTGGCCGGTGAAGAACTGCTCGTTCATCGTGACGTTCTTCAGGGCGACGATGCGCTGGCCCTTGTCGAGCTCGAGCACGCGGTCGACGAGCAGGAACGGATAGCGGTGCGGCAGCCGCTTCAGGATTTCGTGGATGTCCATGCTCATGGTGTGCCCGTGTCGTTCTTGTCTGAGGCCGCCCTGCCCGAGGCTTCCAGCGCCTTCACGCGCTCGCGCAAGCGATAGAGGTTGCGCAGCGTTGCGGCGTTCTTTTCCCAGGCGGCATTGTCGTCGATGGGGAACACGCCGGTGTAGTGGCCCGGCTTCTTGATCGAGTGGCTGACCAACGTGCCGCCCGAGATGTGCACGTGGTCGGCGATCTCGAGGTGGCCGGCGATCATGCCGGCGCCGCCGATCGTCACGTGCTTGCCGATGATCGCGCTGCCCGCGATGCCGACGCAGCCGGCCAGCGCCGAATGGTCGCCGATGCGCACGTTGTGGCCGACCTGGATCAGGTTGTCCAGCTTGACGCCGTTGCCGATCACGGTGTCGCCCAGCGCGCCGCGGTCGATGCAGGTGTTCGCGCCGATGTCGACATCGTCGCCGATCAGCACCGCGCCGAGCTGCTCGATCTTCTCCCAGCGGCCTTCGGTCGGCGCGAAGCCGAAGCCGTCGGCACCGATCACCGCGCCGCCGTGGATCATGCCGCGCGCGCCGATCACGCAGCGCTCGTTGAAGGTCACTCGCGCGGCGAAGCGCGTGCCGGCGCCGATGCGCGCGCCGCGGCCGACGAAGCCGTGCGCGCCGATCACGACGCCTTCACCGATGACCGCATCGGCCTCGATCACCGCCAGCGCGCCGATCGACGCACTGGCCGCGATGCGCGCCGACGGATCGACGGCCGCGCTCGGGTGGATGCCTGCGGGCGCCGGCGCGCGGGTGCGCGCCGCCCACCACTGGGTGAGCTTCGCGAAGTACAGGTACGGGTCAGGCGTGACGATCGCCGCGCCGCGCAGCAACGCGGTGTCGCGCAGTGCCGGGCCGACGATCACGCAGCCGGCGCTCGATACCGCGAGCAGCGGCTCGAGCCGCGCGTTCGCAACGAAGGTGATGGTCGAAGGCGTCGCGCCTTCGAACGGGCCGATGCGGTCGATGCGCGCGCCGGCGACGGCCGCCGCGCCGCCGATCAGTTCGCCGCCGAGCGCGGCGACGAGTTCGTGCAGACCGACACCGGCGACATCAGCCACACCGAGATCACTTCCCGCCTTGCGCGTTCAGCGCCTTGATCACCTTGTCGGTGATGTCGACGCGGGCGCTCGCGAAGACCACGACATCGCCCTGCAGGATCAGGTCGAACTTCTCGGTGTCGTAGATCTGCTTGACGACCTTGTTCGCACGCTCGACGACCGAGGCGAGCTCTTCGTTCTTGCGCTGGTTCAGGTCTTCCTGGAACTCGCGGCGCTTGCGCTGCAGTTCGCGGTCCTGTTCGACGAGATCGCGCTGGCGCCGGTTGCGCTCCGCCTCGCTGAGCGTGGGCGCATCCTTGTCGAGCTTGTCGGCCGCGGCCTTCAGCTTGGTCGCGGCGTCTTCGCCTTCCTTCTGGCGCTTCGAGAACTCGGTCTCGAGGCGGGTCTGCGCCGCCTTCGCCAGCGTCGCCTCGCGCAGCACGCGATCGCTGTTGACGAAGCCGATCTTCACTTCCTGGGCGTGCACGACGGCCGTCGCCACGAGCGTCAGCGCGGCAAGCGCAGCGAAGCGCGCGACACCGGCCTTGAGAGAAGAGCTTTTCATTAGAACGCTGTCCCGATCTGGAATTGAAGACGCTGAATTCTATCTTCTGGCTTCTTGCGAATCGGCGTGCCGTAGCTCAGCTTCAGCGGGCCGACCGGCGAGACCCAGGTCAGGCCCAGGCCGGCCGAGGCGCGCAGGCTGTCGGCGGTCAGCTTGTCGTTTTCGCCCCAGACATTGCCGACGTCGACATACGTGAACCAGCGCAAGGTGCGGTCGTTGCCGGTGCCGGGGATCGGGAGGTACAGCTCGCTGTTCATGTTGAACTTGCGGTTGCCGCCGATGTAGGCGCCCGTCACGTCGACCGGGCCGAGCGAGTTCTGGTCGAAGCCGCGCACGCTGCCCAGGCCGCCGCCGAAGAAGTTCTTGAAGATCGGATACGGGTGACCGCCCAGTCCCTTGCCCCAGGACAGATCGGCGTTGAAGCCGAACGTGAAGCGCTTCGACAGCGGCAGGTACTGCTGGAACTTCGCGTTCGTGCGCAGGTACTTGGCCTCGCCGGTCAGGCCCCAGTCGAAGTTCAGGCTCGTCAGGCGGCCGGCCGTCGGCACCAGCGCGCTGTCGCGGCTGTCGCGCGACCAACCGATCGTCAGCGGCACCGAGTTGCTGCTCGCGCCGAACTCGGTCACGTAGTTGCGGTAGTTGACCGGCAGGTTCGATCCCTCGATCTTGGTCTGCTCGAAGCCGATGCCGAAGAACACCGTGTCGTACTCGCTGAACGGCACGCCGAAACGGATCGAGGCGCCCGGCGTGACGAGCTTGTACTCCTCGCCCTGGCTGTTGATCGGACGCTGCGTGCGGTAGAACACATCGACATAGCGCGAGATGCCGTCGACCGTGAAGTACGGGTCGATGGTGCTGACCACCAGCGTGCGGCTGTACTTGCTCGTGTTCAGCTCGACCCCGAGGTAGTTGCCCGAGCCGAACACGTTCTCCTGCTTGATCGAGCCCGAGAGCGAAAGCTTGTCGGCTGACGAGAAGCCGGCGCCGATCTGCAGGTTGCCGGTCTGCTTCTCCTTGATCGTGATCGTCAGGTCGACCTGGTCGGCGGTGCCCGGCACTTCGTTGGTGTCGACGTTGACCTCGCTGAAGAAGCCGAGCCGGTCGACACGGTCGCGCGAGAGCTTGATCTTGCGGCCGTCGTACCAGCTCGATTCGAACTGGCGGAACTCGCGGCGGATCACCTCGTCGCGCGTCTTGGTGTTGCCGGCAACATTGATGCGACGGATGTAGACACGGCGCGAAGGCTCGGCGGTGATCGTCAGCGCGACGGTGCCGTTCGCGCGATCGATCTCGGGGCGCGCCTCGACCTTCGCGAACGCGTAGCCGAAGGTGCCGAAGCGGTCGCTGATCAGGCGCGTCGTCTGCGTGACGGTCTCGGCGCGATACGGTTCGCCCGGCTTGATCTGCACGAGGGTCTTGAAGTCGTCTTCCTTGCCGAGGTAGTCGCCCTCGAGCTTGACGCCGGTCACCGTGTAGGGCTGGCCCTCTTTCACGTTGATCGTGATCGTGATGTCCTGCTTGTCGGGGGAGATCGCGACCTGGGTCGACTCGACATTGAACTCGAGGTAGCCGCGGTTCAGGTAGTAGGCGCGCAGCGTTTCCAGATCGGCATCGAGCTTGGCGCGCGAATAGCGATCCGCCTTCGTGTAGAAGTTGAGCCAGCCGCCGGCGTTCAGGTCGAACAGGCCGACCAGGGTGCTCTCCGAGAACGCCTGGTTGCCGGTGATCCGGATCTCGCTGATCTTCGCGGGCGCACCTTCGGTGACCGTGAAGCTGAGGTTCACGCGGTTGCGTTCCTGCGGCGTCACGGTCGTCACGACTTCGGCGCCGTACAGGCTGCGCGTCAGGTACTGGCGCTTCAGCTCCTGCTCGGCGCGGTCGGCCAATGCACGATCGAAGGGCTGGCCGTCGCTGATGCCGAAGTCGCGCAGCGCCTTGGTCAGCTGGTCCTTGTCGAACTCCTTCAGGCCGACGAAGTCGATGTTCGCGATCACCGGCCGCTCTTCGACGATCACGACGACGACCGTGCCGTCGATGTCGATGCGCACATCCTTGTAGAGGCCGGTCGCGAACAGCGCGCGCAGCGCGGCGGCGCCCTTCTCATCGGTGTAGGTCTCGCCGATGCGAAACGGCAGCGACGCGAACACGGTGCCGGCGTCGCTGCGTTGCAGGCCCTCGACCCGGATGTCCTTGACCGCAAACGGCTCGACCGCCCATGCCGAACCGGCCTGGAGGGCCGCGGCCAGTGTGATGCAAACGAGGGTGGGGCGAAACAGGGTCGAGCGGGAGGAGGATCGCATGCGGTCGGTCATTGCAGGCCCAGGAGGCGGGCCACATCGTTGTAGAGAGCCAGGGACATCATCATGAGCATGATGGCCACCCCGCCACGCTGCAGCCGGTCAAGCCACAACTCGGAGACCGGCTTGCCCGTCACACCCTCGAAAAGATAATACATCAGGTGTCCTCCATCGAGGACCGGCAGCGGCAGCAGGTTGAGCACGCCGAGGCCGATGCTGACGACCGCCAGGACATTCAGATAGTCGGCGAGCCCGAGCCGCATCGACTGGCCCGCCACATCGGCGATCGTCAGCGGCCCGCTGAGGTTCTTCAGCGAGGCCTGGCCGATCAGCATCTTGCCGAGCAGCTTCAAAGTCAGCGTCGACATCTGCCAGGTCTGCGTGACCGCATTCGACAAGCCCTCGAACACGCCGTAGCGCACATTCGCCATCTCGGGTGGCTGACCCGGCGCAACGCCGATCCGGCCGACCTGCTGGCTGCCGTCGTTGACGATCGCCGGCGTCACCCCGAGTTCCAGCGTCTGGCCGCCGCGCTCGATGTGCCACTGCATCGTCTTCGCGACGCCGCTGCGGCCGCTGCTGCGGATCGCGTCGCGCACCGCGAAGGCATCGGCCATCGCGACCCCGTCGATGCTGAGCACGCGGTCACCGCTGCGCAGCCCGGCATGCGCGGCCGGCTCGCCGGCCTTCACTTCGCCGAGTACCGGTTCGCTGAACGGGTAGCCCAGGCCGATGCGCTGCATCAGCTTCGCGTCGACCTCGCTGGTGCCCAGCGTGTCGAGGGCGAGCGAGACGCTGCGCCGCGCATGGCCCGCGCGATCGGTCACCATCAGCTGCAGCGGCGCACCGCGTACCACGGCCTGCGTCACTTCCCAGCGCAGGTCCCCCATCGAGCGGACCTCGTGCCACTCGACGCCGTCGCTCGACCACTCGCGCGCCCAGTCGCCGCTGCGCAGCCCGGCGCGCTCGGCCAGGCTTGCGGCGACCGGCGGGCCCATCACAGCCTTCGGCTCGTCGATGCCGATCCAGTGCGCGGCGGCGTACAGCAGCACCGCGAGCAGCAGGTTGGCCACCGGCCCGGCCGCGACGATCGCGGCGCGCTGCAACAGCGGCTTGCGGTTGAAGCTGCGGCTGAGTTCGTCGGGCGCGACCGGCGCCTCGCGCTCGTCGAGCATCTTCACGTAGCCGCCGAGCGGTATCGCGCAGACGACGAACTCGGTGCTCTCGGGCGTGGCCTGGCGGCGCCACAGCACCCGGCCGAAACCGACCGAGAAGCGCAGCACCTTCACGCCGCAGGCGACCGCGACGCGGTAGTGCCCGTACTCGTGGATCACGACCAGCACGCCGATCGTCAGCAGAAATGCCGGAATGTTCGAGAGCAAGTTCATCGTGCGAGGCCTTTCACGAACTGCAGCGCCTGGCGGCGCGCGCGCCGGTCGATCTCGAGCAGCGCCGGCAGCGAATCGCTGCCCGCCGAGCGCACATCCACGTGTTCGAGCGCGTGGGCGATCACGCTGTGAATCTGGTCGAAGCGGATGGTTCCGGCCAGGAACGCCGCGACCGCGGCTTCGTTCGACGCATTCAGCACCGTCGTGCTGCCCTCGGGCGCACGCAGCGTCTCCCACGCGAGTGCGAGGCCCGGATAGCGCTCGAAATCGGGGGCCTCGAAGGTCAGCGCCGACAGCGTCGTGAAGTCGAGCTGGCTGGCGCCGGACTCGATGCGCTCGGGGAACGACAGGCCGTACGCGATCGGCACCCGCATGTCGGGCGTACCGAGCTGCGCGAGCACCGAGTTGTCGCGGCACACGACCATCGAATGCACGATCTGCTGTGGATGGATCACGACGCGAATCTGCTGCGGCTCGAGCTCGAACAGCCAGCGCGCCTCGATCACCTCGAGCGCCTTGTTCATCATCGTCGCCGAGTCGACCGAGATCTTCCGGCCCATCGCAAAGTTGGGATGCGCGCAGGCTTCGTCGGGCGTGATGGTCGACATCGACGCCGGGTCGCGCTGGCGGAACGGGCCGCCGGAGGAGGTCAGCAGGATGTGGTCGATGCGCCGCGCCCAGCCAGCGCGATCTTCGGGCAGGCACTGGAAGATCGCGGAGTGCTCGCTGTCGATCGGCAGCAAGGTCGCACCGCCCGCATGCACCGCGTCCATGAACAGCGCGCCGCCGACCACGAGCGCTTCCTTGTTCGCCAGCAGCAGCCGCTTGCCGGCGCGCGCGGCGGCCAGGCACGGCGCGAGGCCGGCGGCGCCGACGATCGCCGCCATCACCGCGTCGACCTCCGGGTGCGCCGCGAGATCGCACAGCGCCTGCGCGCCGGCGAGCACTTCGGTCGCGATGGCGTGTGCCGCGAGCCGCGCGCGCAGATCGGCGGCCTGCGCCGCTTCCGGCAGGACGGCGAAGCGCGGCCGCCATTGCAGGCACTGCTGGAACAGCACGTCGATGCGGCTGTGAGCGGTGAGCGCGAAGACCTCGAAGCGATCCGGATGCCGCGCGATCACGTCGAGTGTGCTCGTGCCGACCGAACCGGTCGCGCCGAGAATGCAGACGCGCTGAAGCGTCACCGAGCCTGCCGTGTTCATACCGTGATCAATGCCATCGCGATCGGCAGCACGGGCAGCAGTGCATCGACCCGGTCGAGCACGCCGCCGTGGCCGGGCAGCAGCGTGCTGCTGTCCTTCGCGCCGGCCGCGCGCTTGACCAGCGACTCGAACAGATCGCCGACCACGCTCATGGCCGCGAGAAACACGACGACCAGCACCAGCCCGGCGACGCCGAAACGGCCGTAGAGGCGCAGGTACAGGCTCAGCGAATCCATCCGGAACATCGTATCGAGCCAGAGCCAGAACGCCGCCAGCGCGAGCGCGCCCAGCATGCCGCTCCAGACGCCTTCCCAGCTCTTGCCGGGGCTGATCCCGGGCGCGAGCTTGCGTCGGCCGAAGCGCTTGCCGCCAAAGTAGGCTGCGATGTCGGCGGCCCAGACGAGGCAGAGCAGTGACAGGATGAAATTGACGCCGACGGTCTTCGCCGTCGCGAGCGCGAGCCACGCCGTCCAGAGCAGCAGCACGCCGATTGCGCAGCGCACGACGACCGGTACCGCCGGCCAGCCTGTCGGCCCGCCGCGCAGCACGAACGCGCCCCCCAGCACCCAGGCCAGCATCGCGGACCACCAGACGGCACGCGGCGGCGCATCGCTCCAGCCGGCCCACAGGCCGGCCGCGCACATCGCCGCGAGCAGAACCCCCCATGCGATCGCGGCGGCGCCGGCACCGTTGAGCCGGCCCCACTCCCAGCCGGCGGCGGCGATCAGCGCGAGCGACAGCAGCGCGAACGGCCAGGCCGCATTCGCGAACAAGGCCGGCAGCAGGATCGCGATCAGGAGGAGCGCGGTGATGACCCGCTGCTTGAGCATGTCAGGCTGCCCGACGGGTCGCCCAGGGCCACGCAGGGGCCCCTGCGTGGCCTTTGGCGGCCTGCGCGCCCTCGGTGGGCCGCGAACACAGTGAGCTCGGGGGCACCATCAGCTCGGCTTGGCGCTTTCGACCGCGCCGAAGCGTCGATCGCGACGCGCATATTCGGCGAGCGCGGCGTCGAGTTCGGCATCGCCGAACTCTGGCCACAGGCAGTCGCTGAAGAACAGCTCGGCGTACGCCGCCTGCCACAGCAGAAAGTTGCTGATGCGCACTTCGCCGCCGGTGCGGATGAACAGGTCCGGGTCAGGGGCATGGCTCAGCGCCATGTACCTGTTCAGCGCGGCCTCGTCGAGGTCTTCCGGCGCGATGCCGGCGGCGATCGCCTGGCGGCAGGCCTGCACGATGTCCCAACGGCCGCCGTAGTTGAAGGCCACCGACAGCGTGATGCGCGTGTTGTTCCGGGTACTCGCCTCGGCCTGTTCCCAGGCCTGGCGCAGTTTGTCGGAGACCTGGGTGCGATCGCCAACGATGCGGATGCGCACGCCCTTGTCGGCGAGCTTGCCGAGGTATTTCGCGACCGCGACCAGCACCAGCCCCATCAGCCCCGAAACCTCTTCGGTCGGCCGCTTCCAGTTCTCGGACGAGAACGCGAACACCGTCACGTACTCGATGCCGCGGTCGGCGCAGCTCAGCACCGTGCGCACCAGCGCATCGACGCCCTGCTTGTGGCCGAAAAAGCGCGGCATAAAGCGCTTCTTGGCCCAGCGGCCATTGCCATCCATCACGATGGCGACGTGCCGTGGCACCGCGCGAATATCGGGAGCGGGAACAGCGCTCAAGTTCAAACCGCCATGATCTCGGCTTCCTTGCCGGTCACCAGGCGATCGATCTCGGCGATCGTCCGGTCGGTGAGTTTCTGCAGATCGTCGAGCGAGCGACGTTCTTCGTCCTCGCTGATCTCCTTGTCCTTCATCAGCTTCTTCGCGTGCTCGTTGGCATCGCGCCGCAGGTTGCGCACCGCGATCCTCGCGTCTTCGCCGGCGTTGCGCACGACCTTGGTCAGCTCCTTGCGACGCTCTTCGGTCAACGCCGGCATCGGCACGCGCAGCAGATCGCCTTGCGTCGCCGGGTTCAGCCCGAGATCGGACTCGCGAATCGCCTTCTCGATCTTCGCGCCCATGCCCTTTTCCCAGGGCTGCACGCTGATCGTGCGCGCGTCGAGCAGGCTGACGTTGGCGACCTGGCTGATCGGCACCATCGAGCCGTAGTAATCGACCTGCACCTGATCGAGGATGCCCGGGTGCGCACGCCCGGTGCGAATCTTGTGCAGTTCGTTCTTGAACGCCTCGATGGACTTCGCCATCTTCTGCTCGGCGGTCTTCTTGATCTCGGCAATGCTCATGACAACACCTCTTCAATCAAACTGGATCGGCGGCCTCAGACGCGAACCAGCGTGCCCTCGTCCTCGCCCAGCATGACGCGCCGCAGCGCGCCGGGCTTGAAGATGCTGAACACGCGGATCGGGAGCTTCTGGTCGCGGCACAGCGCGAACGCGGTCGCGTCGAGCACCTGCAGGTTCTTCGTGATGGCCTCGTCGAACGTGAGTTCGGAGTAGCGCGTGGCGCTCGGGTCCTTCTTCGGATCGGCGGTGTAGACGCCGTCGACCTTGGTCGCCTTCAGCACGATCTGCGCGCCGATCTCGGCGCCGCGCAGCGCGGCGGCGGTGTCGGTCGTGAAGAACGGGTTGCCGGTGCCGGCGGCGAAGATCACGACCTTGCCTTCCTCGAGGTACTGCAGCGCCTTCGGCCGAACGTAAGGCTCGACGACCTGCTCGATGCCGATCGCCGACATCACGCGCGCCGTCATGCCCTCCTGGCGCATCGTGTCGGCGAGCGCGAGCGCATTCATCACGGTCGCGAGCATGCCCATGTAATCGGCGGTCGCTCGGTCCATGCCGACGGCGCCGCCGGCCACGCCGCGAAAGATGTTGCCGCCACCGATCACGACCGCAACCTCGCAACCCAGCTGCGTGACTTCCTGGATCTCACGCACCATGCGCACGATGGTGGCCCGGTTGATGCCGTAGGCGTCGTCGCCCATCAGGGCCTCGCCGGAGAGTTTCAGCAGGATGCGCTTGTAGGCGGCCATGGGTCGGGCTCCCGATCGTGGTGGTGGTGCTTGTGGCACGGTTGGCGCGAAGTCTAAGTCTTAAAGCCTCGAAAGTCGGCGCCCGCCCCCGTGCGGCGGGCCGCCGGTCGGAGCTGCGAACGATCAGGCGCTCTTCGCTGCCGCCACCTGGGCAGCGACCTCGGCCGCGAAGTCGTCGACCTTCTTCTCGATGCCTTCGCCGACGACGTACAAAGTAAAGCCCTTCACGGTCGTCGCGCGTTCCTTGAGCATCTGCTCGACGGTCTGCTTGTCGTTCTTCACGAAGGCCTGGTTGAACAGGCTCACTTCCTTCAGGAACTTGGCGACCGAACCGTCGATGCGTTTCGCGACGATCTCGGCCGACTGCGGGTTCTTGCCTTCGGCCTTGGCCTTCTCGGCATCCTCGGCTGCCTTCTGGGTCGCGACCGAACGCTCGGTCTCGATCAGCTTCGCGGGCACATCCGACGACTGCAGCGCGACCGGCTTCATCGCCGCGACGTGCATCGCCACGTCCTTCGCGGCGACCTCGTCGCCCTCGTACTCGACCATCACGCCGATGCGCGTGCCGTGCAGGTAGCTCGCCAGCTTCGCGCCTTCATAGCGCTTGAAGCGGCGGATCGACATGTTCTCGCCGATCGTGCCGATCAGGCCCTTGCGCACGTCTTCCAGGGTCGGGCCGTAGCCGTCCTGCGCGTACGGCAGCGCCGACAGCGCGGCAACGTCGGCCGGATTCTTCCCGGCGACGAGGCGGGCGCACGCGTTGGCCATCGCGAGGAACATGTCGTTCTTCGAGGTGAAGTCGGTCTCGCAGTTCACCTCGACCAGTGCACCGGCGCTACCGACGACGGCCGAGACGATCACGCCTTCGGCCGTGATGCGCGACGCGGCCTTGCCTGCCTTGCTGCCGAGCTTGACGCGCAGCAACTCTTCGGCGCGTTCCATGTTGCCTTCGGCCTCGGTCAGCGCCTTCTTGCATTCCATCATCGGCGCGTCGGTCTTGGCGCGCAGCTCGCCAACCATGCTTGCAGTGATTGCAGCCATCTTCATAACTCCTTGTGTTCAGGTGAAGAAAAGGGGCCATCGGCCCCTTTCTCTCAGTGCCCGGCGCTCGCGTTCGCGAGCCGGGCTCGGGGCATCAGGCGCCTTCGCTGACTTCGACGAATTCGTCACCCTCGGCGGCGGCGGCCTGGACGACTTCGTTCGTCGCATTCGCCTTGCCTTCGAGCACCGCGTCGGCCACAGCCCGCGCGTACAGCGCGACGGCCTTGGACGAGTCGTCGTTGCCCGGAATCACGTAGTCGATGCCTTCCGGCGAATGGTTCGAGTCGACGATGCCGATGATCGGAATGCCGAGCTTCTTGGCTTCGAGGATCGCGATCTTGTGGTACCCCACGTCGATCACGAACATCGCATCGGGCAGCGCGTTCATGTCCTGAATGCCGCCGATGTCCTTCTCGAGCTTGATCAGGTCGCGCTGGAACATCAGCGCTTCCTTCTTGATGCGGATCTCGGTGCCGGCCTCGACCTGCGCCTTCATGTCCTTCAGTTTCTTCAGCGAACCCTTGACGGTCTTGAAGTTGGTCATCATGCCGCCGAGCCAGCGCTGGTCGACGAAGGGCATGCCGGCGCGCTGTGCTTCCTGCTTGATCACTTCGCGGGCCTGGCGTTTCGTGCCGATCATCAGGATCGTGCCGCGCTTCGCGGCGATGCCGCGCACGAACTTCATCGCATCGTTGAAGAGCGGCTGCGTCTTCTCGAGGTTGATGATGTGAATCTTGTTGCGATGGCCGTAGATGTACGGGGCCATCTTGGGGTTCCAGAAGCGGGTCTGGTGCCCGAAGTGGACACCGGCTTCCAGCATTTCACGCATGGTGACAGTCATGAGGACTCCAAAGGTTGGTTCTAGAATCCGGCTCGAATCGCGACGACTTGTTTCCTGCATCAAACCCTGCAAGAAGACTGATCGTCGCAACACCTTTCAACAGCCGGTTCGCGATTTGCTTGTTCGAGGTGCGGCACCGCGCCGCTCCCAGCCAAGCCGATCGATTATAGCATCGCCATGACACCTGACCTGACCGGCCTGCGCGAGCGCACCAGCGCGAGCGCCCTGCTCGACGATTGCATCGAGGCCGCGCGCTCCGAAGCCAACCGCCACACCTTCCTGCACACCTCGTTCGACAGCGCGAGGGTGTGCGCCCGTGCCATCGATGCGCTGCGCGACGCGGGTGCGGCGGTGCCCGCGCTGGGCGGCCTCGCGATCAGCGTCAAGGATCTGTTCGACGTGCAGGGCGAGGTCACGACGGCCGGCTCGACGGTGCTCGCGAAGAACGCGCCGGCCGCCGCCGACTGCCCGGCTGTCGCGCGCCTGCGCCGCGCCGGGGCCGCGCTGATAGCCCGGACCAACATGTCGGAGTTCGCGTTCTCCGGTGTCGGCATCAACCCGCACCACGGCACGCCGGCCAACGCGGCCACGGCGGCGCTCGACCCGCAGCCGCGCATTCCCGGTGGATCGACGTCCGGCGGCGCCGTCTCTGTCGCGACCGGCGCCGCATGGGCGGCGCTCGGCTCGGACACCGGCGGCTCGATCCGCATCCCGGCAGCGCTGCAAGGGCTGGTCGGCTTCAAGAACACCGCGCGCCTGACGCCGACCGACGGCGCGATCCCGCTGTCGACGACGCTCGACACCGTCTGCGCGATCACGCGCTCGGTGCCCGATGCGGTGCTGGTGCATGAGGTGCTTGCCGATCGCCGTGTCCCCCTGACCGGCCGAGCGTCCAGTACGCTGCGCCTGGCGGTGCCGACGACGCTCATGCTCGACACACTGGACGACACCGTTCATCGCGCGTTCGACCGTGCGCTCGCGGTGCTGCGCGCGGCCGGCGCGCAGATCGACGAGATCGCCCTGCCCGCGCTGGCCGACGTTCCTGCGAGCTTTTCGCCGCCGGAGGCCTGGGCCTGGCACCGGCACCTGCTGGCGCAGCACCAGGCCGAGTACGACCCGCGCGTCGCACAGCGCATCCGCCGTGGCGAGGCGATGTCTGCCGCCGACTACATCGACCTGCTGCATGCCCGCCGCGCCTGGATCGCGCGGATGGAATCCGCCATCGTCGGCTACGACGCGATGCTCGGCCCGACCGTCCCGATCGTCGCGCCGCCGATCGCGCCGCTGCTCGCGAGCGACGAGGCCTTCTTCGCGACCAATGCGCTGCTGCTGCGCAATCCGGCGATCGTCAACATGCTCGATGGCTGCGCGCTCTCGCTGCCATGTCACGCTCGCGGCGAGTTGCCGGTCGGCCTGATGGTCTGGGGCGCCGCGTTGCGCGACGACGCGGTGCTCGACGCCTCACTGGCGATCGAAGCGGCGCTGAGCGGCGTCACGGCATGAAGGTCGCCGTGATCGGTGCCGGGGTCATCGGCGTGACCACCGCATGGGAACTCGCGGCCGACGGCCATGAGGTGACCGTGTTCGAGCGCCGCGGCAGTGTCGCGGGCGAGACGAGCTTCGCCAACGCCGGCGTCGTCGCACCGGGCTATGTCACGCCGTGGGCCGCGCCCGGCATGCCGGCCAAGGTGCTCAGCCTGTTGATGAGCCGGCATGCACCGGTGCGCGTTCACGCCCGCCTCGGCGCCGGCGAGATTGCCTGGATGTGGCGCTGGTGGCGCGCCTGCAAGCTGCGCACGTACCAGGCGAATCGCCTGCGCATGCAGCGCCTCGCGTACTTCAGCCGCGGCCGACTGCGCGAGCTCACGCGCGCGCTGAAGCTCGACTACGAGCGCAGCGATGGCTACCTCGTGCTGCTGCGCAGCGCGAAAGACCTGGCGCTCGTGCAGCCCGGCCTTGCCTCGCTGACTGAATTGAACACGCGCTTCGAGATTCTCGATGCCGCGCAATGCCGCGTCGTCGAGCCCGGGCTGAGCACCGAGACCGCGCTGCACGGTGGTGTCTACCTGCCCGACGACGAGGTCGGCAACTGCCGGCAGTTCTCGATGCTGCTGCGCGGCGAGGCACAGCGCGCGGGCGTGCGCTTTCGCTTCCACACGCAGGTGCAGAAGATCCTCGCTGGCGGCGCGCCGCAACTCGTCCACATGCACGCGCCGCCCGAGGAGCCGACGGTGTTGATGAACGTCGCGTCCGACAGCGGGCCGGACGATGCGCAGGACACCGAGCCGATGGCGTTGCTGCCGATCACCGAAAGCTTCGACGCCGTCGTCGTCTGTGCGGCGCTCGCCTCCGGCGCGTTGCTGCGCCCGCTCGGGCTGAAGCTGCCGATGCAGGCGGTCTACGGCTACTCGATCACTGCCCCGCTGCGTCGCGCCGACGCGCATGGCGACACCGGGCCGCGTTCGGCACTGATGGACGAGCGCTACAAGGTCGCGATCAGCCGCATGGGTGCGCGACTGCGTGTCGCCGGCAGTGCCGAGATCGGCGGCGCATCCGAGCGGCACGATCCGCGCGCGGTCGAGACACTCTACAAGGTGCTGCACGACTGGTTCCCCGGCAGCGCGCGGCTGAGCCAGGCGCAGGTCTGGAAGGGCGCGCGCCCGATGCTGCCCGACGGCCCGCCGCTGCTCGGCCGCAGCGGCATCGACGGCGTCTGGCTGAATCTCGGCCACGGCTCGAGCGGCTGGGCGCTGGCCTGCGGATCAGCGCGGCTGCTGGCCGACGCGATCGCGGGGCGCACGCCCGCGATCGACATCGAAGGCCTGGGCATCGAGCGCCTGCAGGCCTGAACACGATGCGCCCGGTGCTGCCGATCACCGACGAGCTCGCGTTGTTCGACGCCGCGCAGACCCGCGTGATCGAGCGGCGCGCCACGGCTTCACTGCCGCCGCACACGCTGATGCACCGTGCCGGCGACGCGGTCGCGCGGCTCGCGCTCGCGCTCGCACCGCACGCGCAGCGCTTCTGGGTCGCCGCCGGGCCTGGCAACAACGGTGGCGACGGCCTCGAGGCGGCCGCACGGCTGCGCGCGTTGGGCAAGGACGTCGAGGTCTCGCTGATCGGCGATCCGGCGGCATTGCCCGCGGATGCGGCAGACGCGCTTGCGCGTGCGCGCGCCGCCGGCGTGACGATCGGCACGGTGCCGACGCCGGCCGGCGGGCCGCAGTTCGCGATCGATGCGCTGCTCGGCGTCGGCGCGAGCCGCGCGCCCGTCGGGGCGCTCGCCGACTGCATCCGCGCACTGAACGGGCTGTGCTGCCCGGTGCTGGCGATCGATTTGCCGTCGGGTCTGGATGCCGGCACGGGTCAAGCGCTCGGTGCCGATGCCGTGATCGCCTCGCACACGCTGGCGCTGCTGACGCTGAAGCCGGGTCTGTTCACCGCCGCGGGCCGCGACCACGCGGGCGCGACATGGCTGGAGGATCTCGGCGTCGCTTCGTCGGCGCATGCACCCTCCGCCTGGTTGTCGGGCAACGGTGGCATCGCGCCACGTCGTCATGCGCAACACAAGGGCAGCTTCGGCGATGTCGCCGTCATCGGCGGCGCACCGGGGATGGTCGGCGCCGCACTGCTTGCGGCGCGCGCGGCGCACGCGGCCGGCGCGGGCCGGGTCTATGTCGAACTGCTCGATCGCTCACCCGCGGCCCTGCACCTCGACCCGGCGCGCCCCGAGCTGATGTTCCGCCGCGACTGGGCGCGCGGCGCCGCCGACACCGTGGTCGGCAGCACCGTGGTCTGCGGCTGCGGCGGCGGCGATGCGGTGCGCACCCCGCTGCCGCGCCTGCTGAGCCTGGCGCGCCGGCTGGTGCTCGATGCCGACGCGCTGAACGCGCTGGCTGCCGACGCCGCGTTGGCCGCCCTGCTGCAGGCGCGCGCCGCACGCGGTCACGCGACGGTGCTGACGCCGCATCCGCTCGAAGCCGCGCGCCTGCTCGCGTGCACGACCGCCGAAGTGCAGGCCGACCGCCTGCGCGCCGCGCAGATGCTGGCCGACCGCTTTGGCTGCGTCGTCGTGCTGAAGGGCTCAGGCAGCGTGATTGCCGCACCTGGCGAGACGGCGCGCATCAATGCCACCGGCAATGCCGCGCTCGCGAGCGCCGGCACCGGTGACGTGCTCGCCGGGTGGCTCGCCGGTCGCTGGGCGCAGTGCGCCGCCGGCGACGAAGCGGCGGCCGCGTTCGGCGTCGCCCGGCAAGCAGTCGCGGAGCATGGCGCCGCGGCCGAACCTCAACCCTCGGGCGCGCTGCGCGCCGGCGATCTGATCGAACGCCTGTACGCGCGTTAGCGCGGGTCTCGTTGGCGTCGCCGGCTCACGCCAGCGCGCGCATCGCCTTGCCGATCTCGATCGTGCCCTGCGCGTTGCCGCTCTCGGGCACCGCTTCGCCGTCGCGATCCGACAGCGCCGCGAAGTTGGCGGCGACCTGCTCGGCCGCATCGTCGGGCAGGCCGACGAACACGCCTTGGGTCAGGGTGACATGCGCGCGCTCGAACGCGCCGGCGCCGGCACACAGGATCGCCCGTGTCGGCGCGTCTTCGGCGACCAGCGCGAGCAAGCCCGGCGTCACCGCTTCGGCTTGCAGCAGCTTCAGCACGGCCTCGGGCATCACGTTCTCAGTCATGCGCGTCGCCGCGGTCGGCGCGAGGCAGTTGACGCGGATGTCGTTCTTCGCGCCCTCGATCGACAGCGTCTGCATCAGTCCGACCAGCGCCATCTTCGCGGCGCCGTAGTTCGACTGGCCGAAGTTGCCGTACAGGCCGCTCGACGATGTCGTCATCACGATGCGGCCGTAGTTCTGCGCGCGCATCAGGTCCCACACCGCCTTGCAGCAGTTCACGGCACCCATCAGATGCACCTCGACGACGAGGCGGAAGTCGTCGAGCGCCATCTTCGTGAAGCTCTTGTCGCGCAGGATGCCGGCGTTGTTGACGAGGATGTCGACCCGGCCCCAGCGCGCCATCGTCGCGTCGACCATCGCCTGCACCGCGGCGGCGTCGGTCACCGACGCGCCGTTGGCGATCGCCTCGCCGCCGGCCGCGTGGATCTCGTCGACGACGCGTTGCGCCGCCGTTGCCGTGCCGCCATTGCCATCGAGCGAGCCGCCGAGATCGTTGACCACGACCTTCGCGCCTCGCGCGGACAGCGCCAGCGCATGTTGCCGGCCCAGGCCGCCGCCGGCGCCGGTCACGATGGCCACGCGGCCGTCAAATCGAATCGTCATCTGTCTCCTTCTCCTTCTTCGTTCGGGATGCCTGGCGTGCGCAGTGCGTCGACGCCGCGCTGGTGCGGGTGAGCGCCGGTCGGCGCCGCTTCAACGCCGGGCTTGCGACTTGCCGCCGGCAGCGCGCCCGCCGGACTTGCGCGCGGCCGACTTCGCCGCGCGCACCGGGTGTGTCGCCCCACTGCCGCCGCGTGCCTTCTGCGCCTTCTTCGTCGCGGCCTTGACCGCGCGATCGGTCTCTTTCACCGCGGCCAATTCACCGGCTGCCGTGGCGTTCGCCTTGTCGCGCCGCGCGCGCAGCAGGCCCGCGTCGTCCTCGCCTTCGCGGACCATGCGGAAGTCGATCTTGCGGCCGTCGAGATCGACGCGGCTGACCTGCACGCGCACCCGCGAGCCGACCACATAGCGCACGCCGCTGCGCTCGCCGCGCAGTTCCTGTCGAACTTCGTCGAACCGGTAGTACTCGCCACCGAGTTCGGTGATGTGCACCAGCCCTTCGACATAGAGGCCATCGAGCTGCACGAACAGGCCGAAGCTCGCGACCGCGCTGACGGTGCCGCCATACTCCTCGCCGAGGTGCTCGCGCATGTAGCGGCACTTGAGCCAGGCCTCGACGTCGCGCGAGGCCTCGTCGGCACGGCGCTCGTTGACGCTGCAATGCACGCCGGCGACTTCCCACTTCTCTTCTTCGGCGGTCGCGGTGCGCACCGGCTTGGTCGTCTTGCGGTTGCTCGGCGCCGGGTTGCTCGCGCCGGTCACGAGGTGGTAGCGCTTGCCGCCGAGCAGCGCCTTGATCACGCGGTGCACGAGCAGATCGGGATAGCGCCGGATCGGGCTCGTGAAGTGCGTGTAGGCCTCGTACGCGAGGCCGAAGTGGCCGGCGTTGATGCCCGTGTAGATCGCCTGCTGCATCGAGCGCAGCAGCATCGTGTGGATCTGCATCGCGTCGGGCCGGTCCTTCGTGGCCGCGGCGATGGCCTGGAACTCGCCCGGCTTCGGATCGTCGCTGATCGACAGGCCCAGACCGAGCGCGCGCAGGTAGTTCTGCAGCAGCACCCGCTTCTCCGGGGTCGGCCCCTCGTGCACGCGGAACAGCGACGGGTGCTTCGAGAGCTCGATGAAATCGGCCGAGCACACGTTGGCCGCGAGCATCGCCTCTTCGATCAGCTTGTGCGCCTCGGTGCGGGTGCGCGGCACGATCTTCTCGATGCGGCCGTTCTCGTCGCAGACGATCTGCGTCTCGGTGGTCTCGAAGTCGATCGCACCGCGCTTGGTGCGCTCGCGCAGCAAGGCTCGATAGACCTCGTGCAAGTTCAGCAGGTCGGGCACCAGATCCTTGCGTTTCGCGGCTTCGGGGCCGCGTGTGTTCGCGAGGATCGCGGCGACTTCGTTGTACGTGAAGCGCGCGTGCGAGCAGATGATCGCGGGATAGAACTGGTACGCGTGGATCTCGCCACTGGCGGTGATCAGCATGTCGCAGACCATCGCGAGCCGGTCTTCGTACGGGTTCAGCGAGCACAGCCCGTTGCTGAGCTTTTCGGGCAGCATCGGAATCACGCGCCGCGGGAAGTAGACCGAGGTCGCGCGCTCGTAGGCGTCGTCGTCGATCGGCTCGCCGGGCTTCACGTAATGGCTCACGTCAGCGATCGCGACGATCAGCCGCCAGCCGTTCGGCGTTGTCTTGGCGCGGCCGACGCGCTTGCCAACGACGGCCGGCTCGCAGTACACCGCGTCGTCGAAGTCGCGCGCGTCCTCGCCGTCGATCGTGACCAGCGCGACGTCGGTCAGGTCGATGCGGCCCTTGCGGTCGATCGGCCGGATCTTGTCGGGCAGGCTCGCGGCCTGCGCCAGCGTCTCGGGCGAGAACTGGTGCGGCACCTCGTACTTGCGCACCGCGATCTCGATCTCCATGCCGGGATCGTCGATCTCGCCGAGCACCTCGGTGACGCGGCCGACCGGCTGCGAGTACATCGACGGCGACTCGGTCAGTTCGATCGCGACGACCTGCCCCGCGCTCGCATTCGCGATCGCGTTCTTCGGGATCAGGATGTCCTGTCCGTAGCGCTTGTCTTCGGGGGCGACCAGCCAGACGCCGCTTTCGTGCAGCAGGCGGCCGATGATCGGCGCGCGCCGCCGCTCGAGAATCTCGAGCACGCGGCCCTCGGGCCGACCCTTGCGGTCGTAGCGCACGATGCGCGCCTTGACGCGATCGCGATGCAGCACCGCGCGCATCTCCTGCTGCGACAGGTACAGATCGGCCTGACGGTCGTCGCGCACGACGAAGCCGTGCCCATCACGGTGCCCTTGCACCGTGCCTTCCACTTCGGCCATCAGTTCGGTGCCGATCGGGTTTGAATTCTTCAATGTGTTTGTTTTGATGATATAGTCCAAGACTTCCTGAAATGCCCAGGTGGCGGAATTGGTAGACGCACTAGTTTCAGGTACTAGCGGGTAACTCCGTGGGGGTTCGAGTCCCTTCCTGGGCACCAAGAATAAGTGAAAGGTCAGCACGCGAGTGCTGGCCTTTTTGCTTTGTGCTTCTGTTTTTCGTTCGGTTCAAATCGCGGTTCAAATCACGAACTTCTTCGCCAGCGCGTCGGGCCGCATGTCGTCGTACTCCTCGAACGGCTGGTGAATCCACGGGCTCGTCGGCAGCAGCTCGACGTAATAGTCGGGCGTGTAGGTCGAGACGCCCTTGGTCCAGATCACCGCCGAACGCAGTTCGCTGATCGACGGCATACCGCGCAGCCGATCGACGACCGCGCGCAGCGTCACGCCGGAGTCCGACAGGTCGTCGACCAGCAGCACGCGGCCGGCCAGCTCGCCCTTCGGCATCGTGATGTACTTCGCCAGATCCAGCCGGCCCTGGATCGTGCCCGCCTCGGCGCGGTACGAACTCGTCGACATGATCGCGAGCGGCTTGTCGAACACGCGCGAGATCACGTCGCCGGGGCGCATGCCACCGCGCGCCAGGCACAGGATCTGGTCGAACTCCCAACCCGAACCGGCGATCTTCAATGCCAGCCGTTCGATGAGCATGTGGTATTCGTCCCAGCTCACGTACAGGTGTTTGCCATCGTCGGTCAGCATGCAGAACCCTTCAAGATCGGTGCGGTTGTCGAGGTGAATCCGAGGTGAATCGTGTGCCTGCGCCAAGCATAGCGAGGCGGCGCTCAGCCCTTGTACGGATGGCGCAACAGGATCGTGTGCTCGCGGTCGGGGCCGGTCGAGACCATGTCGATCGGCGCGCCGATCAGGCTCTGCACGCGTTCGAGGTAGCGGCGCGCGTTGCGCGGCAGCTTGTCCCATTCGGTGACGCCGAAGGTGCTGTCGGTCCAGCCTTCGAAGGTGTCGTAGATGGGCACGCAGGCGACGATGTCGTCGGCGTCGAGCGGCAGGATGTCGATGCGCCGGCCGTGCAGCTCGTAGCCGACGCAGACCTTGATCTCGGGCAGGCCGTCGAGCACATCGAGCTTCGTGATGCACAGGCCCGAGATGCCGTTGATGATGACCGAGCGCTTCAGCAGCGCGGCGTCGAGCCAGCCGCAGCGGCGTGGCCGGCCCGTGACGGTGCCGCGCTCCTGACCGACAGTCGAGAGGTGGTGGCCGACCGTGCCGGGCACGTCCATTGGCAGCTCGGTCGGGAACGGGCCGCTGCCGACGCGCGTCGTGTAGGCCTTGGTGATGCCCAGGATGTAGTGCAGCAGGTCGGGCCCGACGCCGGCGCCGGCCGCTGCGTTGCCGGCGACGCAGTTGCTCGAGGTAACGTACGGGTAGGTGCCGTGGTCGATGTCGAGCAGCGTGCCCTGCGCGCCTTCGAACAGGATGTTGGCGCCGTCGCGATTGGCGTTGTGCAGGATGTAGCCGACGTCGGCGAGCATCGGCTTGAGCTGCTCGGCGACGCGCATCGCGTGCTCGAAGATCGGCTGGTACTCGAGCGCCTTCGACTGCAGGTAGCCGGCGAGCGCGAAGTTGTGCAGCTCGAGAAGCTCGCGCAGCTTCTTCGCGAAACGCTCCGGATGCTTCAGATCCTGCGCGCGCAGCGCGCGGCGCGCGACCTTGTCTTCGTAGGCCGGGCCGATGCCCTTGCCGGTCGTGCCGATCTTGCCGGCGCCGCTCTGCTCGCGCAGCGCCTCGCGCGCCTTGTCGACCTCGACGTGAAACGGCAGGATCAGCGGGCACGACTCGCTGATGAAGAGCCGTGAGCGCACTTCGACACCGATCGCTTCGAGGCGTTCGATCTCGCTGAGCAGGTGCGTCGGATCGACGACCACGCCGTTGCCGATGTAGCAGGCCACGCCGTCGCGCATGATGCCCGACGGAATCAGCTGCAGAGCGGTCTTCACCCCCTTGATCACCAGCGTGTGGCCGGCGTTGTGGCCACCCTGGAAACGCACGACGGCTTGCGCGTGATCGGTCAGCCAGTCGACAACCTTGCCCTTGCCTTCGTCGCCCCACTGGGTGCCGACGACGACGACGTTGTGCCCGGCCGCTTTCGCGTCGGCGCGTGTGTTCAATGCTTGCATGTCAGATCGTCCAATGCTGAAAATTCGCGGGGCAGCGGGCGGCGCGGCGCTCAAAGCGGCCGCACGGTCCACGCGCCGTTCGCCAGCACGAGTTCGCGGTCGCAGGCGAACTCCTGTGCTTCGTGCTCGTGGCCGGGCAACACCCGCGCCACCGTTTCGCCCTGCTCGCGCAGGCTGCGCACCTTCGCGCGCAAGGCCGCGTCTTCGGCCCAGGGCGCGCGGATCGCGGCGTGCAACGGCTGCGCCGGCGCGATCGCCGCGAGTCCCTTGAGGTCGAGACTGAAGCCGACCGCCGCCCGGTTGCGCCCGAAGGCCGCACCGACCTCGTCGTAGCGGCCGCCGCGCGCGACCGCATCGGGCGAGCCGGCGACGAACGCAGCGAAGCGCACTCCGCTGTAGTAGCCGTTGCCGCCGATGTCCGCGAGGTCGAAGCCGACGCTCACCTCGGGGTGCGCCTGCTCGACGCGTTGCGCCAGCCACTGCAGGTCGTCGAGTGCGGCCTGCACGAGCGGGCGCGGCGGCAGCTCGCGCCGCGCGATGTCGAGAATCTCGGCGCCGCCGTAGAGCGTCACGAGCGTCTGCAATGCCCCCCGCGCTTCGTCCGGATAGCCGCGCGACAAGACGCGCAGCGCGGCCGCGTCCTTGGCCGCGAGCGCCGCGTAGACCTCGCCGAGCTCTTCGGTGCCGGCGACCACGCCGGCGAGCAGGCCGCGCACGATGCGGGCATCGCCGAGGTCGAGCGTCGCGCCCGCGAGGCCGGCGCTGCGCAGGCAGTCGAGCGCCAGATCCTGAACTTCCAGATCGGCCTCGAGCCCGCCGTGGCCGTAGATCTCGGCGCCGAACTGCAGCGGCTCACGTGTCGCATGCAAGCCCTCGGGACGCGCGTGCAGCACCGGCCCGCAGTAGCAAAGGCGCGCGACGCCGCTGCGGTTCAGCAGGTGCGCATCGATGCGCGCGACCTGCAGCGTGCTGTCCGAACGCAGGCCCAGCGTGCGGCCGCTGAGCTGGTCGACGAGCTTGAAGGTCTTCAGGTCGAGCGTGTGACCGGCCCCGGCCCCCGACAGCAGCGACTCGATGTGCTCCAGCAGCGGCGGCATCACGAGCTCGCAACCGTAGCTGCGGGCGACGTCGATCAAGCCGCGGCGAAGTTCCTCGATGTGCCGTGCCTGCGCGGGCAGCACATCGGCAATGTGCTCGGGCAGCAGCCAAGCAGATGACATGTGAAAACGCCGGGGGGTTAAAAACGAGATTGTACCGGCGTGCTCCGTCGCGGCCGTCGCCCGCTCACGACAGGAAGATGTACAGCAGAGCCAGGCCCGCAAGCATGCTCGAGAGGCCGACGAAGCGCAGTTGCCCATCGCTCATCCGCATTGCCCGTTCGAACACCGCGCGCCACTTGAGCGGGCTGATGAAGGGCAGCATGCCTTCGATCACCAGCATCAGCGCGAACGCGCCGAGCAGCAGCTCCCAGAAATCCGGCGCCGAAGCAGCCACCGGGCTACTTCTTCTTCGCGGCGCCCGCCGGCGTGCCGGGGCCACCGCTGCGCATGGCCTGGAAGAACTCGCTGGTCGGGTCGACGACCATCACGTCGGACTTGGTGCGAAAGCTCGAGCGATAGGCCTCGAGGCTGCGATAGAACTTCGCGAACTGCGGATCGCGCCCGAATGCTTCGGCAAAGATCGCCGAGGCCTTCGCGTCGCCTTCGCCCTTGAGCTTCTGTGCATCGCGGAACGCTTCGGCGACGATCACCGCGCGCTGGCGATCGGCGTCGGCCTTGATCTTCTCGCCCTCGGCGCCGCCGGTCGCGCGCAACTGGTTCGCGACCTGCTTGCGCTCCGACGCCATGCGGCTGTAGATCGAATCGGTGATGTTGGCGACGAAGTCGACGCGCTTGATGCGCACGTCCTGGATCTCGATGCCGAAGGACTTGGCCTCGTCGCTGAGCCGGCCACGCACGTCCTGCATGACCTTGTCGCGCCCGCTGGACAGCACTTCGCCGACGGTGCGCTTGGTCACCTCTTCGTTGAACGCCGCGTGCACGATCGGGCTCAGGCGCGTCTCGAGGCTGCGCATGTCGGAGCCGTTGTTCAGGATGAACTGGCGCGGCTCGGTGATGCGCCACTTGACGAGCCAATCGATCACCAGGCTCTTCTTCTCGGCGGTGAAGATGGGCCTCGTCTCGGGGCTGTCCATGGTCTGGATGCGGCGGTCCAGGAAGATCACGTTCTGGAACGGCGGCGGCAGCTTGAAGTGCAGGCCCGGTTCGGTGATCACTTCCTTGATTTCGCCGAGCGCGTAGACGACGGCCAGCTGGCGCTGGTCGACCACGAACAGCGTCGAGGCAAGCAGCATCAGCGCCACCAGCAGGCCGCCGACGATCAGGACAATGCGATTCATCTTGTTGTTCTCCTCAGGGCCGTCGCTTCAGCGGCTCTCGCGATCGCGGCTGCGCTGGTTATCGCGCGAACGCGCGTCGGCCGGGCTCAGCGGTGTCGTGGTCTCGGGCGACGGCGCCGCCGGCGTCACGACGGTCGGCGCGGCAGCGCTCTGCTGCAGCAGCTTGTCCAGCGGCAGGTAGAGCAGGTTCGAGTTGCTGCGTGCGTCGACCAGGACCTTGCTGACGTTGGTGTAGACCTGCTGCATCGTGTCGATGTACATGCGATCGCGTGTCACGGTCGGCGCCTTCTGGTACTCGGCCAGCACACTGTTGAAGCGCTGCGCATTGCCTTCGGCCTCGGAGACGATGCTCGCCTTGTAGCCTTCGGCCTCCTCATGCAGGCGCGACGCGGTGCCCTTGGCCTTCGGGATCACGTCGCTCGCGTAGGCCAGCGCTTCCTTCTTCAGGCGGTCGCCGTCCTGTCCGGCCTTCAGCGTGTCCTCGAACGCGGCCTGCACCTGCTCGGGCGGCTGCACGCTCTGCACGTTGACGTTGACGATCACGATGCCAGCCTTCAGCCGGTCGAGCTGGCCCTGCACCGATTTGACGAGCTCGGTGGCGATCGCGTCGCGCTGCTCGTACAGCACCGAGTCGATCTTGCTCTTGCCGACGATCTCGCGCACGGCCGATTCGGCGGCCAGCGTCACGGCGGCCTCGGGGTTCTGGTTCTCGAACAGGAACTGGCGCGCGTCCTTCAGCCGGTACTGCACCGTGAAGCGGATGTCGATGATGTTCTCGTCCTGGGTCAGCATCGACGAATCGCGCAACCCGGTCGCGGCGATCACCGCATTGCGTCCGACCTCGGCGGTGCGCAGCTGCGTGAAGTTGACCGTTTCGTGGGCCTGGAACGGATAGGGCATGCGCCACTGGAAACCGGCCTCGACCGTCTTCGCGTACTTGCCGAACGACGTGACGACCGCCTGCTGGCCCGCCTGCACGATGAAGAAGCCACTGCCGAGCCAGATCATCACGACCACACCGGCCACCAGGCTCGCGCCGACGCCGGCGCTCTTCATGTCGGGCTGGAAGTTCCCGCCGCCGCCGCCGTCGCTGGGGCCGCGCGGCGCGCCGCCCTTGCCGCCGAACAGGCCGCTGAGCTTGCGATTGAAGTCGCGCCAGAGTTCGTCGAGGTCGGGCGGGCCATCGCCGCGGCCGTTGCTCATCAGCACCCAGCCGGCTGCGCGCGCGCGCAGGCGCCGAAAGCGGCCTTCAGAAGTCGTCTGGCTCATGGTCATGGGAGGGTATGGTGGGTTGCCGGGTGCGCCGGCGGATCGGCGGCATCGTCGCCGCCAACGTCGTCGTCTTCTTCTTCGTCGTCGTCGACCTGCTGCAGCCGGATGTCATCTGGGGTCGCTCCGGGGCGGTTCAAGGCGCCGGCCAGTGCGCCGCCGACCGCCTCGATCAGGATCTGCCGCAGCTCGCGCATGCCTTCGCCGGTACGCGCGCTGACGAACACGCGCGGCACGCGCAGCCCGGCGTCGAGCTCGAGCAGGTCGCGCAGCTCGCGCGGGCGCTGCGTCTCTTCGAGCTGGTCGAGCTTGTTGAACACCAGCACCTGCGGAATGCCGCTGGCGCCGATCTCGGTGAGCACACGTTGCACTTCGGTCGTCTGCTCGGCAAGCACCGGGCTCGCGCAATCGACGACGTGCAGCAGCAGGTCGGCGTCGTTGGCCTCCTGCAAGGTCGCCTCGAACGCCTCGATCAGCTTGTGCGGCAGGTCGCGGATGAAGCCGACAGTGTCGGACAGCGAGACCGAACGGGGCACGCCGTCGAGATGCAGCTGGCGCGTGGTCGTGTCGAGCGTCGCGAACAGCTGGTCGGCCGCGTAGGCTTTCGCGTTGACGAGCTCGTTGAACAGGGTCGACTTGCCGGCGTTCGTGTAGCCGACCAGCGAGACGCGGAAGGTCTGGTTGCGCTCGCGCGAACGGCGCTGCGTGCTGCGCTGCTTCTTGACGCGCTCGAGCTGCTTCTTCAGCCCCTTGATGCGCTCGCCGATCATGCGACGGTCGAGCTCGATCTGCGCCTCGCCCGGACCGCCGCGCATCCCGATGCCGCCGCTCTGGCGCTCGAGGTGGCTCCAGCGCCGCACCAGCCGTGTCGAGAGGTACTGCAGACGCGCGAGCTCGACCTGCAGCTTGCCCTCGTGGCTCTGCGCGCGCTCGCCGAAGATCTCGAGGATCAGCATCGTGCGGTCGGCCACGGCGACACCGAGGTGCTGCTCGAGGTTGCGCTGCTGCGCCGGCGACAAGGCCTGGTCGAACAGCACCGCCTCGGCCTGGTGGCCCTGCACCAGCGCCTTGATCTCGTCGGCCTTGCCCGAGCCGATGAACAGCGCCGCATCGGGCGCCTTGCGACGCGCGACCACGCGCGCAACGGCCACGTCGCCGGCCGATTCGGCCAGCAACGCAAGTTCGTCGAGCGACGCGTCGAAGGCCTTGCCGCGGCCGAAGTCGACCCCGACAAGGATCGCCCGGGCGGGGCCTTGCGACCCGTTCAGGGCGATCGATTCCGCGGAACTCAAGGCGACAGGCGTGGCGCGCGGGTCACGATCAAGCGGTCGGATCGTTTGGTTCGGCCGCGTGGAAATTCACGGCACGGCCCGGCACGACCGTCGAGATCGCGTGCTTGTAGACCATCTGCGTCACGGTGTTGCGCAGGAGAACCACGTACTGATCGAAAGATTCGATGTGGCCCTGCAATTTGATCCCGTTGACGAGGTAGATCGAAACCGGAACATGCTCCTTGCGCAGCAGGTTCAGGAAGGGGTCTTGTAGGAGTTGCCCTTTGTTGCTCACGATATTCTCCGTGATGAAAGTTCAGAAGCGATCACGTTAACACAGCGATGATGCGCCGCAGCAAGTTTGGGGGCTTTGCCCGTGCGTCCTCGCGGCGTCACTCAGTCTTTGGTATCGAACGGGTTCTTCGACGAGCGCATCTCGATCCGCATCGGCGTGCCGGTGAGCTTGAAGTGCTCGCGGAAGCGCCCTTCGAGGAAGCGCTTGTACGAGTCGGTGATGTGGTCCAGCGAGTTGCCGTGGATCACGATCAGCGGCGGGTTCATGCCGCCCTGGTGCGCGTAGCGCAGCTTCGGGCGGAACGCGCCGGCGCGCTTCGGCGCCTGGTGCTCGACGGCCTCCTGCAGCAGCCGCGTCAGCACCGGCGTCGGCATCTTCTTGATCGCCGAGGCGTGCGCATCGCCGATCGCTTTCCAGACCGGCCCGAGGCCCTGCCGCTTGATCGCCGAGATGTGCAGCACCGCGGCAAACTTCAGGAACGCCAGGCGCTGCTCGATCGAGCGCTGCAGGGTCTCCTTCTGGTAGCCGTCGACGGCGTCCCACTTGTTGATCGCGATCACGACCGCACGGCCGCTTTCGAGGATGTAGCCGGCGATGTGCGCGTCCTGGTCGGTCACGCCCTGCGTGGCATCGAGCAGCAGCAGCACGACGTTCGCATCGGCGATGGCCTGCAGCGTCTTCACGACCGAGAACTTCTCGATCGCCTCGAACACCCTGCCGCGGCGGCGCAGCCCGGCGGTGTCGATCAGCTCGAACTTCTGCCCGTTGCGCTCGAACGGCACGGTGATCGCGTCGCGCGTCGTGCCCGGCTGGTCGAACGCCACCAGGCGCTCCTCGCCGAGCCAGGTGTTGATCAGCGTCGACTTGCCCACGTTCGGCCGGCCCGCGACCGCGAGCCGGATCGGGCCGCCGTCCTCGGGCGTCGCATCTTCCTCATCCTCGAACTCGAAATGCGCCAGCGCCGCCTCGGTCAGGCTGCGGATGCCCTGCCCGTGCGCCGACGAGATCGGGTGGGGGTCGCCGAGGCCGAGCTCGAAGAATTCGCCGAGCAGCGGTGATTCCTGCATCCCCTCGGCCTTGTTGACGGCGAGGATCACCTTCTTGCCGACGGTGCGCAGGTAGCGCGCGATGTCATGGTCCTGGCCCGAGACGCCCGAGCGCACGTCGACGACGAAGATCACCGCGTCGGCTTCCGCAACCGCCTGGCGCGTCTGTTTGGCCATCTCCTTGACGATGCCGGTCGTGCTGTCGGGCTCGAAGCCGCCGGTGTCGACGACGATGAACTCGTGGTCGCCGAGGCGACCGTCGCCGTAGTGGCGGTCGCGGGTCAGCCCGGAAAAGTCGGCGACGATCGCGTCGCGGCTCTTCGTCATCCGGTTGAACAAGGTGGACTTGCCCACGTTCGGGCGGCCCACGATCGCGATCACCGGTTTCATTGGCGCGGCGTCTCGTGCGCTTAAGGGCGAAAGGCGAACAGGCCGCCCTTGCGCGTGACGACGAGCATCGTGTTGCCCGAGGCGACCGGCTGCACCGTGATCGCGCCCCCGTCGGTCGTCAGGCGCAGCTGCGCTTCGCCGGTTTCGCGCGCGAGCCAGTGCACGGTGCCGTCCTCGTCGCCGAACACGACCGACTTGCCGAAGCTCAGCGGTGCACTCAGCGTGCGGTAGAGCAGCTTGTCGGTGGTCCACGCGACATCGCCGCTGGCGGTCTTCCAGGCGCTGATGCGGTCCGAGGCATCGCCGGCGAAGACGAACTCGGCGTCGCCGCCGATCGCATCGGTGCCGCCGATGTTCTTGCTCCAGATGCTGGCGCCGCGTTCGGCGTTCACGCAACCGACCGCGGCCTGGAACGAGCGAGCACAGATCATCTCGCCGACGCGCAGCGACGGGCCGACCAGATCGGCCAGTCGCTCGATCTCGTTCGCGCCGCGCGGCGAGCCGACGGGAACGTCCCACTTGACGGTGCCTTGCAGCGGGTCGACACCGGCCATGCGCGGCCCCTGGCCCACGACCAGCGTGTTCTTGAACGCGCCGAGCACGCCCGATTGCGCCAGCGTCAGCGGATCGCCGGGGCGCTGCAGAGCCCAGAGCTTGCGGCCGTCGAGCGCGTCGAACGCCTGCACCGCGCGGTCGACCCCGAGCACGAACACGCGCTCGCCGGCCACCAGCGGCGCGGTTGATACGCGCGTGCCGAGCGGCTTGCGCCACTTGACCTGGCCCTGCTCGAAGACCACGAGCTCGCCGTCGCGCGTGACGACCGCGGCGAAGCGGCCGTCGCTGCCGACGCCGGCGCCGAGCTTGCCGCCGGCGTTGCCGCGCCAGATCTCGCGGCCGGTCTCGGCGTCGAGCGCGAGCACGGTGCCGTCGCCGCCGGCGACCGTGAACGTGCCGCGCGTGACCGCGACCGCGAGCGGGAACGGCACCGCCTCGATGTGCTGGCTCCAGGCCACGCTGGCCGTGAGCTTCGGCGTCAGCGCCTCGAGCGGCTGCGGCTTGGGCTTGCTGCTGCCGGCACAGCCGGCCAGCAGCACGAGCAACGCCAATGCCGAGCCGAGACGGCGCAGGCCGCGGCGCGCCGTCACTTCGTCACCTCGGTGATCTTTGCGCCCTCGGCGGGCGCAACACCGAGCGAGGTGAGCTTGGCTTCGATCAGGCGCCGGTAGTCGACCTTCGGGTCCATCGCGGCCCAGGCCTTCGCGTAGGCGGCCTTCGCGTCGTCCTTCTTGCCCTGCGCGAGCAGCACGTCGCCGCGGCGGTCCTGCGCGAGCGCGACGAATTCGGGGGCGGTCGCAGCGTCGAGCTGCTTCAGCGCCTCGTCGTACTTCTTCTGGTCGAGCAGGATGCCGGCAGCGCGCATCTTCGCGACCGTCTGGTATTCGGCCTCGGCCGCATTCGCGCCGACCCACGCGAGCGTCTGGAGCGCTGCGTCGGTCTTGCCCTTTTCGGCCTGCAGCTTCGCCGCCAGCAGGCCGCCCTGCTCGGTGAACGCGGTGCGCGGGTAGCGATCTCTCAGGTCGGCGAAGACGCGCCCGGCCTGGTCGACGTCGCCGGCCTGCACCGCCTTGTCGAGCTGGTCGAACATCGCGCTCGATTTGCCCGCCTGATCGCGCTGCCACCAGTTCCAGCCGTTCCATGCGGCATAGGCGCCGAGCACGGCGATCAGCACCCAGGTCAGCAGGTTGCCGTAGCGCTTCCAGAAGGCTTTCAGCTGGTCGAGCTGTTCTTGTTCTTCGAGGTCGAGATGGGTGGCCATGGACGGGAGGTTTCCAGTGAAGGCGGGATTATGCGGTGCGCAGCTCGGCGGCCCAGGCGGCCAACTCGGCGAGCGCGAGCGTGCGCTGCGGCACGCCGGCGTCGCGCAGCGACTTCAGCGCGAGCTCGCCGCGCGCGAGTTCGTCGGCGCCGAAGATCAGCGCGAAACGCGCGCCGCTCGCGTCGGCACGCTTGAACTGGCTCTTCATGCCGCCCCAGGCTTCGGCACCGGCCGCGTGCATCTGCACGTTGACGCCGACCGCGCGCAGCGCCTCGCAGGCCGCGATCGCGGTCGGCATCGCGTCGGCCGCAGGCACGATCGCGTAGACATCCGGTGCGCTCTCGGGCGGCTGCACGCCGACGGCTTCGAGCAGCAGCAGCATGCGTTCGATCCCCATGCCCCAGCCGACCGCCGGCGTCGGCTTGCCGCCAAGCTGCTCGAACAGGCCGTCGTAGCGGCCGCCGCCGCAGACCGTGCCCTGCGAGCCGAGCTGGTCGGTGATCCACTCGAACACGGTCAGGTTGTAGTAGTCCAGGCCGCGCACCAGGCGCGGATTGATGCGGTACCCGACCCCCGCCGCGTCGAGCACCGCGCGCACCGCGTTCAGGTGCGCAAGCGAGGCCTCGCCGAGAAAATCCATCAACTGCGGCGCGGCGTCGACCGTCGCCTGCATCGAAGGGTTCTTCGTGTCGAGGATGCGCAGCGGGTTGCTGTGCAGGCGACGCCTGGCATCGTCGTCGAGCGCGTCGGCATGGGCCTCGAAGTGCGCGATCAGCGCGGCGCGGTGCGCCATGCGCTCGGCCGGCTGCCCGAGGTTGTTGAGCTCCAGGCGCACGTGCGCATCGGTCAGCCCCAGGTCGTGCAGCAGCGCGCGGCACATCAGGATCTGCTCGGCGTCGACATCCGGTCCGGCAAAGCCCAGCGCCTCGACATCGATCTGGTGGAATTGGCGGTAACGCCCCTTCTGCGGTCGCTCGTGCCGGAACACCGAGACCTGCGACCAGACCCGCAGCGGCCCGTTGTACAGCGCGTTGTGCTCGACCATCGCGCGCACGATGCCGGCGGTGGCCTCGGGGCGCAGCGTGAGCTTGTCGCCGTTCATAGAGTCCTCGAACGAGTACATCTCCTTCTCGACGATGTCGGTCACCTCGCCGATGCCGCGCACGAACAGCGCGGTCGGCTCGACGATCGGCGTGCGCACGTTGGCATAGGCGTAGCGGGCCATCAGCCCGCGCACCTTGGTTTCGAACCATTCCCAGCGCGCCGATTCGGGCGGCAGGATGTCGTTCATGCCCTTGACGGCACGCAGTTGTTGTTCAGCCATGGGAACTCGTTGAATTTTTCCCTTCGCCGCAGGGCGGCGAGGAGCGCGGGTCAATGCGCCGATGCCGCGCCGAAGCGCTGCTCGATGTAGCGCTCGACCAGCGCATGGAACTCGGCCGCGATGTTGTCGCCGCGCAAGGTCAGCGCCTTCTCGCCGTCGATGAACACCGGTGCGGCCGGCGCCTCGCCGGTGCCGGGCAGGCTGATGCCGATGTCGGCATGCTTGCTTTCGCCCGGGCCGTTCACGATGCAGCCCATCACCGCGACCTTCATCTTCTCGACGCCGGGATAGCGCGCCTTCCAGGTCGGCATCTGCGCGCGCAGGTAGTCGTCGATCTGCTTCGCGAGCTCCTGGAACGTCGTGCTGGTCGTGCGGCCGCAGCCAGGGCACGCGGTCACGCTCGGGTTGAACTGGCGCAGGCCCAGCGCCTGCAGAATCTCGAGCGCGACGACGACCTCCTGCGTGCGCGCTTCGCCGGGCTGCGGCGTGAGAGACACGCGGATCGTGTCGCCGATGCCTTCCTGCAGCAGCACGCCGAGCGCCGCGGTCGACGCGACCGTTCCCTTCGTGCCCATGCCGGCCTCGGTCAGCCCGAGGTGCAGCGCGTAGTCGCAGCGCTTGGCCAGCGCGCGATAGACGCTGATCAGGTCCTGCACGCCGGACATCTTGCACGACAGGATGATCTGGTCGCCGCGCAGGCCCAGCGCCTCGGCGCGTCGCGCCGACTGGATCGCCGAGGTCAGGATCGCGCGGTACATGATCTGCTGCGGCTCGAACGGCTCGGCGAGCTGCGCGTTCGCGTCCATCATGCCGGTCAGCAGTTCCTGGTCCAGGCTGCCCCAGTTGACGCCGATGCGCACCGCCTTGTCGTACTTCGCGGCGGCCTCGACCATCTGCGCGAACTGGCGGTCGTGCTTGTCGCCCTTGCCGACGTTGCCGGGGTTGATGCGGTACTTGCTGAGCGCCTCGGCGCACGCCGGGTGTTCGGTCAGCAGCCGGTGGCCGTTGTAGTGAAAGTCGCCGATCAGCGGCACGTCGATGCCCATCCGGTCGAGCTGCTCGCGGATGTAGGGCACCGCGGCCGCGGCCTCGGGCGTGTTGACAGTGATGCGCACCATCTCCGAGCCGGCGATCGCCAGTTCCTTGACCTGGATCGCGGTGCCGATCGCATCGACCGTGTCGGTGTTGGTCATCGCCTGCACCCGCACCGGGGCGCCGCCGCCGACCGTGACGACGCGCGCGCCCCAGGCCACTTTCGCCTGGCGCGTGCGATGCACCGGCGGCTGCGCGGGCGCGACGAAATCGTCGATGGCCTCGAGGGCGTCGATGGCGGACGAAGGCAGGTTCATGTCGCTCATGGTGTCGGGCCCTGGGCTACTTCAGGTCGAGCCGCGCGATGTTGTCGCGCGTGTACGCCGCGAGCGCCAGCGGCTGGCCGCGGAACACGACCTGCGTCACGGCGGCGTTGCCGATTCTGACCTTCATCGGCATGACGCCGTCGAGGCCGACGCTCTCGCCCGGTTCCAGCACGCGCGAGATCAGTGATTGCCCGCGCGCATCGGTGACCTCGATCCACGTCTGCGCGCTGGCGCGAAACTGCAGCACGCCCGAAGCGGCGACCGCGGTCACCGCATCGGGCTCGGTCGCGAGCGCGGGTTCGGAGGCGGCCGGTGCCGGCGTCACCGCCATCGTCGGCGCCGGCGCCGCGTCGCTGGCCGCGGCCGAAGCCGCCGCGATCGGCGTCGGAACCGTGCTCGTGACGATCGCCGGCGCCGTGGCGACATCGGCCGGCCGCGGCCGCGTGACCGCCGAGCTCCCGAACGGCAGCCAGCGGGCCGGCATCGCGTACATCGCCAGCGTCAGCACGACGATCAGGCCGGCGATCCACAGCACCGGGTTCGTCAGACTCGCCCAATCCTTCGGTTCGAGGCGGCCCGGCCGTTCGCGGAACGGCGTGTTCAGGCCCTCGGCCACCTGCTCGAGCCGGTGGCCCTTGGGCGGCGGCAGCAGCGCGAGGATCGGCGCGGCATCGATCTTCAGCGTGCGGCAGACGGTCTGCGCGAGCGCGCGCGTGAAGGTCGCGTCGGGCAGCTGGTCGAACTGGTCGGACTCGAGCAGCTCGAGCTTGCGCGGCACGACCTTGATCGCCGCCGCGAGCGCCGCAATGTGCAGGCCCTGAGCTTGACGAGCCTGCCGCAACAGGCCGCCGGCCGTGGTCGGTCGGGACGGAGCCGGTGCCGGTGCTGCGGACTCGGGCGTGTCACTCATCGAAGTTGCCCCGTTCGAACGATGCGGCTTCGCGCGAATCCGGGAAACGCCTACGCAGCTGGTCACCGAATTCCTGGGCGCCCGAGCGATTGCCGAGCCGCTGCTCGATGCGCGCGGCCAGCCACAGTGTCTGCGCGCCGGTCAGTGCCGGCACGGCGTTGACGCGGCGGATGTAGAAGCGGGCGCGCTCGTAGTCGCCGCGGCGGTACAGCACCTCGGACAGGTTCACCGCGGTCGACGGGTTCTTCGGATCGAGCTCGTAGGCGCGCGTCAGTGTCGCCTCCGATTGGGCGAGCTGGCCCGCGAAAGCCTCGCAGACGCCCTTCGTCAGCAGCGTGCGCGACTGGTCGCGGTACTGCGGTGCGGCCAGCGCCTGGTCGAACATCGCGCTCGCCTCCGGGTAGCGCTTCTTCTGGCACAGGTAGTAGCCGAAGTTCTGCATCGTGTCGGCGTCGCGCGGGCTGAGCTGCAGTGCACGGCGAAAGCTCTCTTCGGCGAGCTTGTCGTCGCCGAGGTTGCCGTAGATCAGGCCGCGCAGGTTGTAGGCCTCGGCGAGCGTCGGATCGGCCTGCAGCGCGAGCTTGACCTGGTCGAGCGCGGTCGTCATCTGGCCGCGGCTGAAGTAGCCCGAGGCGAGCTCCATGCGCAGGTGCGCGCGCTTGCTGGCATCGGACTCGTCGGAGGCGGTCACGAGATCCTTGCCGTCACCGACCGATCCGGTCACGGTGGTCTGCGTCGTGCAGCCCGCGAGCGCGGCGATCGTCAACAGCACAGGCAGCCAGTGCCGCGAACGGCTCGGCAACGGCAGCAGCTTCATCGGTTCGTCTCCTGTCGGTCGGCGCGGCCCGCGGCGATCGCCACGGTCACGGCCGAGCCGCTGCGGTGCAGCTTCACGGGGGCACGCGTCATGCGAGCCTTCGCGTTGGTTCGATCCTGAACCTCACCGGCGAGCTGGCCGCAGGCGGCGGCAATGTCGTCGCCGCGCGTCTTGCGAACGGTCGCGATCAGCCCGCCTTCCTGCAGTACGCGGGCGAATGCGCCGACGCGCTCGCTCGGCGAGCGCGTCAGGCCGGATTCAGGGAACGGGTTGAACGGAATCAGGTTGAACTTGCAGGCAATGCCGGTCTTCGGGTCATTGACCAGCGCAAGCAGCTCGCGCGCCTGCGCGTCGCTGTCGTTGACGCCGTCGAGCATGCAGTACTCGAGCGTGATGAAGTCGCGCGGCGCCTTCGCGAGGTAGGCGCGACAGGCAGCGAGCAATTCGTGCAGCGGGTACTTGCGGTTCAGCGGCACCAGGTCGTCGCGCAGCGCATCGCTCGGCGCGTGCAGCGAGACCGCCAGCGCGACCGGGCAGTCGTCGCGCAGCCGCTCGATCATCGGCACGACGCCCGAGGTCGACACGGTGACACGGCGCCGCGAGAGGCCGTAGCCATGGTCGTCGAGCATCATGCGCAACGCCGGCAGCAGCGCCGCGTAGTTCTGCAACGGCTCGCCCATGCCCATCATCACGACGTTCGTGATGACACGCTTGTCGTCTCCAGAATCTTCGCGCTCGCCGTCCGGCAGGTTCTTGAGGCGCCGGCGCAGCTGGTGCTCGGCGAACCACAGCTGCGCGATGATCTCGCCGGTCGTCAGGTTGCGGCTGAAACCCTGGTGGCCGGTCGAGCAGAAGCGGCAGCCGACCGCGCAGCCGGCCTGTGAAGAGATGCACAGCGTGCCGCGATCGTCTTCGGGGATGAACACGGTCTCGACCGCGTTGCCGTCGCCGACATCGAACAGCCACTTGATCGTGCCGTCGCTCGAGGCCTGCTCGCTGAGCAGCGGCATCGCCGCGATCACGGCGCGACCGCTGAGCTTGTCGCGCAGCGATTTCGCCAGATCAGACATCTGCGCGAAATCGGCCGCGCCCTTCTGGTGGATCCAGCGGAACAGCTGCGTCGCGCGGAAGCGCTTCTCGCCGAGCTGCTCGCAGAATGCAGCCAGCGCGTCGCGGTCGAGCTCGAGCAAGTTGGCCGATGGAGCCCCCTGACCGACGAATGCGTCGGTCGACCCCCTGGGGCCCGGCTCCGGGAGGTTCACGGCAGTCAGCGGCTGTAAACGTTCATCGCGGGGAAGAAGAACGCGATCTCGACCGCTGCCGTCTCGGCCGCGTCGGAACCGTGCACTGCGTTCGCGTCGATGCTGTCGGCGAAGTCGGCGCGGATCGTGCCCTTCTCGGCCTTCTTCGGGTCGGTCGCGCCCATCAGGTCGCGGTTCTTCATGATCGCGCCTTCGCCTTCGAGTGCCTGGATCATCACCGGGCCCGAAATCATGAAGTCGACCAGGTCCTTGAAGAACGGGCGTGCCTTGTGCACCGCATAGAAGGCCTCGGCCTCACCGCGCGACAGGTGCGCCATCTTCGCGGCGACGACCTTCAGGCCGGCGCCTTCAAAGCGGGCGTAGATCTGACCGATCACGTTCTTCGCGACGGCGTCGGGTTTGATGATCGAAAGCGTGCGTTCGATGGCCATGTTTTTTCTCCTGGAATCAAGTACTTGGCAAAGCCTTAGATTGTAGCGTGCGAGCCTTGCCGGCTGATGAAGGCACGGTCGCGTCAGCGCCCGCGGCGGCCGCCGCCGCCACCGCCAAAACCGCCGCCGCTGTTGCCACCGCCGCCGCCCCGGTTGCCACCGCGCCCGCCGCCGCCGCCGCCACCGCCCCCACCACCGCGGTTCTTGCGATGGAAGGCATCGGCACCGAACACGCCGAGCGCGGTCTGCAGCGGGTCGGGCTGCTTCGGCCCACCGCCCTGCCCGCCGCCGCGCTTCGGGCCCGGCGCCGGGCCGCTGCCACCGGCACCGAAGCCACCGCCGCCGCCGTTGCGGAAGCCGCGCCCGCCGACCGGGCTGCGCGGGTTCGAGACGAAGCGCTTGTCGAAGGTCTGCTCGAGCGGATTCGGGATCGATGCGGGATCGAAGTCCATGTCGTCATCGTCGTCGTGACGCTCCGCCGCACGCTCCATGCCCTCGGCAAAAGCCTGCGGCGCCGGCGCGTTGCCGTCGCGGCGCGGGCCGCGTTGCCGATCGCCCTGGCGGTCGTTCTGGCGGCCCCCCTGGCGCTCGTTGCGCGGCTGTTGCTGGCCGCCCTGGCGCGGTTCGTTGCCACGACCGCCGGCGCGCGCGTTGTTGTTGTCGTTGCGCTCGGCGCGCGGCGCGTTGTTCTCGCCGCTGGCCAGGCGGCGGATCGCGCGCACGTCGCCCTCTTCGAGGTCGACCCACACGCCGCGCTTCAGGCCGAGCGGCAGCACCACGGTGCCATAGCGGATGCGGATCAGCCGGCTGACCGTCAGGCCGACCGTGTCGAACAGCTTGCGCACTTCGCGATTGCGGCCTTCGGTGATGACGACGCGGTACCAGTGATTCGCGCCGTCACCACCACCTTCGGTGATCGACTTGAAGCTCGCCTTCTGGCCGTCGACGTCGACGCCGGCGAGCAGGCTCGCCTTGTTCTCTTCGGTCAGCGTTCCGAGCAGGCGCACCGCATATTCGCGCTCGACGCCGAAGCGCGGATGCATCAGCTGGTTCGCGAGCTCACCGGAGTTCGTGAACAGCAGCAGGCCCTCGGTGTTGATGTCGAGCCGGCCGACCGACTGCCACTTGCCCTGCTGAAGCCGCGGCAGGCGTCGGAACACGGTCGGACGGTTCTGCGGATCGTCGTTCGTGACGATCTCGCCGACCGGCTTGTGGTACGCGATGATGCGCGGCGGCGGCGGAACGATACGCAGCTTCACCGGCTTGCCGTTGACCTGCACGCGGTCGCCGAACGAGACGCGCTGGCCGACATGCGCCGGCTCGCCATTCACCATCACGTGGCCGTCGGCAATCAGGTCTTCCATGTCGCGGCGCGAGCCGATGCCCGACTGCGCGAGCACCTTGTGCAGCTTCGGCGCCTCGGGCTCGGGCAGCAGCACGCGCTTCGGCGCGGCCGCGGTGTCTTCTTCGCCGGCCATCTCGGGCTCGGGTTCGGGTTCGCCGTTGACATCGAATTCGCCCGACAGCACCTGCGCGAACAGCTCGCCGGTCTGCACCGGCGCCACGGGCGCGCTTTCGGCGCCGGCCTCGGTGCTCGCCGGATCGCGCGGCTCGCCGCGCTTGCGATCGCGACGCCCGCGACGCCGGCCGCGCGGACCGTCGCCGGCGTCTGCGCCATCGGCCGTGCCTTCGGCATCGTCGGCGCCTTCGGTCGTTGCTTCGTCGCCGGGAAGACTCTCGATCGGCGCCGCGGCGCCGATCGGTTCGACCTCGGTCGCCCGCGCGGGTGCGACGGCAGGCTCCGATGCCGGCGGCAGCGACTCGGCCGTCGGGGCCTCGTCACCGGCCGCAGCAACGCTCGCCGCGGCGCGCCGGCGCTTCGGCTTCGGCGCCGGCTCGACGACAGCCTCGGCGGCTGCGGTCTCGGGCGCTGCGGTCGCGACGGCCTCGTCGGCCTTCGTCGTCCGGCGTCGCCGGGCTGGCTTCGCAGGCGCTTCCGCGCTGTCGTTCAGGGCGGTGTCATCCGCGTCGGGCGGCAGCGAAGTTTCTGGATTGACGTTCATTCGTGAGATTCCATCGGGGCGGCATCCGCCGCAGGCTCGTCGGGACGATCGGGAGAAGGGGCGGCGGACGCATCGGCAGCGTCCTCGGTGGCCGGGGCCTCGGCTTGCGGGGCATCGGCCGGCGGGTCCAGCAGCGAGCCTTGCTCGAGCATCGTGCCCGCCAGTGTTTCGGAATCGGGCGCCGCGCCGGCGAGCAGCGGCAGCTGTTCGAGGCTGGCCAGGCCGAGGTCGTCGAGGAACTGCTTCGTCGTCGCCAGCAGCGCCGGGCGCCCGGGCGATTCGCGGTAGCCGATCGCTTCGACCCAGCCGCGGTCCTCGAGTTGTTTGATGATCTGGCTCGCGACGGTGACGCCGCGGATGTCTTCGATGTCGCCGCGCGTCACCGGCTGGCGGTACGCGATGATCGCCAGCGTCTCCATCACGGCGCGCGAGTATTTCGGCGGCTTCTCCGGGTTGAGCCGATCGAGGTACTCGCGCATCTCGGGGCGGCTCTGCAGGCGCCAGCCGGAAGCCAGCGCGACGAGCTCGACGCCGCGGCCTTCCCATTCGCGGGTCAGCTCGTCGAGCAGCGAACGCAGGGTGTCGTGACCGATCTCGTCGGCGAACAGAACGCGCATGTCACGCAAGGGCAGCGGCTGGCTCGCGCAGATCAGGGCGGTCTCGAGGACGCGCTTCGCATCCTGGCTATTCATGGGCTTTGTTCACATCCTCGGCCGGATCGCACCCGGCTGGTATTCGACTGACATTCGTGATTCAGTGCAGATGCCGCTCATCGCTCACGGAGGATGCCCGGCCGGTCGGGCTCGAGCATCGCGTTTCGCGGCTGGCAGGTGGGCGACGCTTCTCGCGTCACGCCGGTTCGGGGCACCTTCGGTGCGCGGCTCACTTCCCGGGGGCTTCGTCGCGGCCACACTCGGTGTGGGCTCGGGGCACCTCGAGGTGCCACCGCGAGGGTCGGCGTCGGAAAGGATTGGGCGCATTGTACCGAACGACCGGCGCGACGTGCGAACGCTATCCGATGTCCACGCCCGCCACGTTGCGCCAAGCCGACGCGAAGTCGGCCGGCGGCGGCGCGTCGAACCAGACGAGCGCGCCGGAAACCGGATGCGCGAAGCCGAGCCGGGTTGCATGCAGCGCCTGGCGCCGCATGCCGAGCGCCGGCTTGCCGCCGTAGACCGCGTCGGCGACCAGCGGGTGCCCACGCGACGCGAGGTGGATGCGGATCTGATGCGTGCGCCCGGTGTGCAGCTTGCAGCGCAGCGCGCTGAAGCCGTCGGCGCGCGCAATCGCCAGGACGTCGGTGCGCGCCGGCTTGCCGGACGCGACGATCGCCATGCGGACGCGCGACTGCGGGTCGCGCGCGAGCGGCGCGTCGATGCTGAATTCGGCCAGACGCACTTCGCCGTGCGCGATCGCGAGGTACTCGCGATGCACCTCGCGCGCCGCGATCGCGCGCGTCAACGCCGTCAGCGCCGGCAGCGTCTTGCCGACGACCATCAGCCCCGAGGTGTCCTTGTCGAGGCGGTGCACGATGCCGGCGCGCGGCAGGCTCGCGGCGGCGCGGTGGTGGGCGAGCAGCGCGTTCAGCAGCGTGCCCGACCAGTTACCCGCCGCCGGGTGGACGACCATGCCGGCCACCTTGTCGACGACAAGCAGGTGCTCGTCCTCGAACACCACCGCGATCGGCAGCGTCTCGGGCCGGAACGCGCGGCTCTCGGCGGTGGGCACCAGGTCGACGGCAATCACCTGTCCGGCCAGCACCTTGCGCGACGCGCTGCCCGCGACGACCCCATCGACGCTGACATGACCCGACTCGATCAGCCCCTGCAGATGATTGCGCGAGAACTCGCCAGCCATCGCGACGACGGCCTTGTCGAGCCGCTGGCCGTGGAGCTGCGCCGGCACCGGTGCCGTGCGTCGCTCGGGCTGTGCGCTCCAGGGCGCATCGAGCTCGGCGTCGTCGACAGCGGCATCGGCACCGGCCGGGTCTTCGGGCGCGGGCGCCGGGGGCTGAACCATATAATCGCGACTCGTTTTCTTGACAGGATGGCGCCGCTCTCGCGGCTCGCCCCAGGCCCGATGATTCAAATGAGTGTGCTGCGACGGCCCCGCGCCATCGCGCTGGCGATGCTGATGGCCGTGCTCGCTGGTTGCGGTACGAACCCGCGTGAGCCCGAGTCGCAGTGGAGCGCCGAGAGATTGTATGCGGAGGCCAAGGAAGAAGCCTCGCAGGGCAACTTCGAGCGCGCCGGCAAGCTCTACGAGCGGCTCGAGGGCCGCGCCTCCGGCACCGCGCTCGCGCAGCAGGCCCAGATCGAGCGCGCCTACATGCTCTACAAGGGCGGTGAGAAAGCGCAGGCGCTGTCGACACTCGAGCGTTTCATCAAGCTGCACCCGACGAGCGCTGCGGTCGACTACGCGCTGTACCTGCAGGGCCTGATCAACTTCAACGACAACCTCGGGTTGCTCGGCAGCCTGGCGCGGCAAGACCTCTCCGAGCGCGACCAGCAGGCCGCGCGCGACTCGTACCAGTCGTTCAAGCAGCTCGTCGACCAGTTCCCGCAGTCGCTCTACGCCGACGATGCGCGCGTGCGCATGAACTACATCGTCAACTCGCTCGCCGCCTACGAGGTGCACGTGGCGCGCTACTACTTCCGACGCGGCGCGTACGTCGCCGCGGCGAACCGGGCGCAGACCGTGGTGGCCGAGTTCCAGCAGTCGCCCTCGGCCCAGGAGGCGCTCTACATCATGTCGGAGAGCTACGACAAGCTCGGCCTGAACGAACTGCGCGACGACGCGAACCGCGTGCTGCTGAAGAACTTCCCGGCGACGACGATCCCGACCGAGGGTCTCGGCTCGGCGAAGCGGGCGTGGTGGCAGCTCTGGTGAGATAGACGGCGGCGCGCGCCGGCCGCCTCAGAACGGCAGCGCCGCGCCGGCCAAGGTGCCCAGCCAGTCTAGCGCCTCGGACTCGCTCGCGACCATCGCCATCGGCGGCAGTGCTTCGCGCAGTCGCTTGCCGTAATTCATGCCCGCCATGCGCGGGTCGCAGACCACCAGCAGGCCGCGATCCGTCTCGCTGCGGATCAGACGCCCGGCACCCTGCTTCAGCGACACCGCGGCCTCGGCGACGAAGTAGTCGGCGAACGGGTTGCGGCCTTCGCCCTCGAGCCGCTTGACGCGGGCCTCGACGAGCGGATCGTTCGGCGGCGGGAACGGCAGCTTGTCGATCAGCACGCATTGCAGCGCGTCGCCGGGCACGTCGATGCCCTCCCAGAAGCTCTGCGAGCCGACCAGCACCGAACGCGGTTGCGCGAGGAACTGTTGCATCAGCTGGCGCTTCGGCATCTGGCCCTGCATCAGCACCTGCAGCGCGTCGCCGTTGGCATCGAACTCGGCGCGCAGGCGTTCGCCGATCGTCTGCAGTGCGCGCAGCGTCGTCGTCAACACGAAGGTGCGCCCACCCAGCGAACGCGCGCAGCGCGATGCCAGCAGCGCGACCGAGGCCGCGTGCTCGGGCTCGTTCGGCTTCGGGAAGCCGCGCGGGATGTACAGGCGCGCGTGCGCCGCATAGTCGAACGGGCTGCCCAGCCGCAAGGTGCGCGCATCGGTCAGGCCGGCCGATTCGGTGAACCACGAGAGCCGCTCGTCGTCGCCGAGCGTGGCCGACGTGAACACCCAGGCCTTTGGCGCCAAGGCCATCTGCTCGCGCAGCGCATCGCGGATGTCCAGCGGCGATTCGACCAGCCGCGCCTGGTGCGGCGAGACATCGATCCAGCGCACGTTGCCGTCCTCGGCCGGCTCGCCGAAGCGCTGCGCGAGCGCGCCGAACTGGCTCGCTCGCTCCATCAGCTTGACGAAGTCGGGCGACATCTCGACGACGACTTTCAGCGCGGCCGCCGCGGCCTCGCAGGTCTGGCGCAGGCCGTCGAGCGCGCTCGTGAAATCGTCCTGCGTGCCGCGCTCGTTCCAGCGCAGCTTGAGCGTGCCGCGCAAATCGCGCAGCCGGCCGGCGGCCGCGATGCGCAGATCGCGCGCTGCCCGATCGCAGGCTGCCGCGAGGTCCTGCCAGGGCTGCAGCCCACGCGCTTGCTGCAGGCCGGCGCCCAGCATGTCGCGCGCGAAATCGATCACCTGCGCGCTGCCCAGCGTCGTGCCGAGGAATTGCACACCGGCCTCGGTCAACTGGTGCGCCTCGTCGAACAGCGCAACCTCGACGCTCGGCAGCAACTCGGCCACGCCGGTATCGCGCAGGCTCATGTCGGCGAAGAACAGGTGGTGGTTCACGACCACCAGGTCGGCGAGCATCGCCTCGCGCCGCGCCTTCACGACATGGCACTGGCGAAACTGCGGGCACTCCTGGCCCAGGCAGTTCTCGCGCGTCGAGGTCACGAGCGGGATCACGCTGCTGCGCTCGTCCAGGCCGTCGAGCTCGGCCAGGTCGCCGCTGACGGTCACGTGCGACCACTGCTCGACCTTCGCGAGCGTGCGCACGGCCCAGCGATCCGGCAGCGTCTCGGCCTGGCGCGCCTGGTTCAGCCGGTGCAGGCACAGGTAGCTGCTGCGCCCCTTGAGCAGCGCAACCGTGACCGGCAGCTTCAGTGCGTCGCGCAGGCGCGGGATGTCGCGCAGGAAGAGCTGATCCTGCAGGCTCTTCGTCGCGGTACTGACGAGCGCACGCGCGCCGCTGAGCAGCGTGGGCACCAGATAGGCGAAGGTCTTGCCGACGCCGGTCCCGGCTTCGGCGACGAGCGCGCTGCGCGTCTCGATCGCCTGCGCGACCCCGAGCGCCATGCGCAGTTGCACGTCACGCTCGACATGGTTGGCGTCGGCCTGCGCGAGCGCCCCGCCGTGCGCGAATGCGGCTGAAACCGCCTCTTCCAGGGGGCTCACGCCGGCTCGGGCGGATCGAGTTCCGCCTCCAACCGCGCGATCTGGTCGCGCAGACGCAGGCGGCGTTTTTTCAGGCGGCGCAGGCTCAGTTCGTCGTCGGACAAGGTCAGCGCGGCCTGGTCGATCAGGTCGTCGAGATCGGCATGCTCGATTCGCAGTTCGATCAGGCGGCGCGGCAGGGAGTGCAGGTTGAGGTCCATGGGCGCGCGCAGTCGATGCGGATTCTGTGCGGAATTGGGCGAGGCGGACGAATGCAATGCGATTATAGTTTTCGACCATGAGCACAGCGACCTTGGGCTACCGCCTCACCGGCACGACCGGCCTGCACCGTGGTGACCGTGCCTACCAGCAAGACCAGGTCGAGATCCTGCAGCACGACCGTGCGCCGGGCTGCCTGATGGCCGTTCTCGCCGACGGCATGGGCGGCAAGAGCGGCGGGCGCAAGGCCGCCGACCAGGTGCTGCTGACCGCGAGCCAGCTTTTCGAACGCTACGCCCCGAGCCGCGACGATGCCGGCGAGGCGCTGAAGCAACTCGTGCTCGAAGCGCATCTGATGATCAAGCTGACGGCGATCACCTCCGAAGAAGAGCCGCACAGCACCGTGGCAGCGTTCATCGTCAGCCCTTCGCGAGGCTGCGACATCATTCATGCCGGCGACTCGCGGGTCTACCACTTCCGCGGCGCCGATCTGGTCAGCCGCACGGTCGATCATTCTTACGTGCAGCGGCTGACCGACGAGGGCCAGATCACCGAAGACGAGGCCAACAGCCACCCGCAGTCAAACCTGCTGACCGGCTGCCTCGGCACGAACGCCGATCCGCCGCTGAGTCACAAGCACGTCGATCAACTCGAGATCGGCGACAGCATCCTTGCCTGCAGCGATGGCCTGTGGCACTACTTCACGCCGCGCGAACTCGGCGCGATCGTGCAGGCGCTGCCGCCGCGCGAAGCGAGCGAGATGCTGGTCAGCAAGGCGCGCCAGCGCGCCCGCGGCGGCGGCGACAACCTGTCGCTCGCGCTGGTGCGCGTCGAAGCGCTCGATTGACCGCCCGGCGCGACGCCGAGCGAAGCTCTCAGCGCGGCGCCGAAGCGCCTTCGGGCACCGGCAACGGCGCGGCCACCTTGCCCTTGGCGGCACGCTGCGCATTGCGGCGTTCGACCGCCTCGCGGTGCGCCCGGGTCTCGCGCTGCCTGGCTTCGAATTTCTGCTGATTGCGCTGCTCGAGCGCTGCTCGGTCCGCGCCCGGCTCGGCGCCACCCGGCAGCCGCGGCGCCACGCTGTCGGATGCGCGCCCCGCGGGAAGCGGCGCCGCCTGCGGCGCACGCCGCACGCGCACTCGCGGCGGCTCGGGCGCCGCATCGCTCGCGCGCGCCTGTTGCGCCTCGGCCTTCTCGGCGATCGCCTTGCGGCGTGCCTCGGCGGTCGCCCGGCGTTTGGCTTCGTCGAGCTGCAACTCGCGCTGGCGCAAGCGGGCCAGCGTCGCGCGGTTCTCGGTGCGCGCGTCCTCCAGGCAGGGCGCGACAAGGAAACGCGTCGCGCACTCGCGCTGCTGCTCGGCGAGCTTCGTGTTCGCCGCCGCTCGTTCGGCCGCGATGCGCTCGTGCTCGGCATCGGCGCGAGCGCCGAGCGACACGCCGCAGAGCAGCGCAAATCCGAGCAGACGAAGGTTCATGTCAGCGAAGTGTCCACATCGCGCCGCGCCAATGCCAGAAACGTCGCCGACTGCATCTCGCGCAAGCGTGATACGGTGCGCGGAAACTCGTGCGCCAGCGGTCCTTCGGTGTACAGACCCTCGGGCTCGGTCTCGGCCGACATGATCAGCTTGACGCGCCGGTCGTACAGCACGTCGACCAGCCAGGTGAAGCGCCGCGCCTCGGACGCCATGCGCGGCGACATCGCCGGCACGCCCGACAACAGCATGGTGTGGAACTGGGTCGCGAGCTCGAGGTAGTCGTTTTGTGAGCGTGGCCCGCCGCACAGCTCCTTGAAATCGAACCAGACGACGCCGCCGGCACGCCGCCGCGCCTGCAACGCGCGGTGCTCGATGTGCAGCAGCGGCGACTCGTCCTTCGCCTCGGCGAGGCGCTCGAACGCAAGTGTCATCGCCGCGTCGGCCGCTTCGCCCAGCGGCGTCTGGTACAGCCCGACCTGCGCGAGCGTGATCTGCCGGTAGTCACTGCCGTTGTCGACATTGACGACCTCCAGCCTGGCCTTCAGCAGCTCGATCGCCGGCAGGATGCGGTCGCGGTGCAGACCATTCGGGTACAGGTCGTCGGGCTTGAAGTTCGAGGTCGTCACGACGCTGACGCGGTTCTCGAACAGTGCCTCGAGCAGCCGGTGCAGGATCATCGCGTCGGTCACGTCCGAGACGTGGAACTCGTCGAAGCAGATCAGGCGATAGCGCCGCGCGATGCGCCGGGCGAGCTCCTGCAGCGGGTTCACGGTGCCCTGCAACTCGGTCAGCTCGCGGTGCACCTCGCGCATGAACTCGTGAAAGTGCAGACGCGTCTTGCGCGTCAGCGGCACGGCGTTGAAGAAGCAGTCCATCAGGAAGCTCTTGCCGCGACCGACGCCGCCGTACATGTAGACGCCGCGCGGGATCGGGGGTCGCGAGATCAGCTTCTTCAGCCCGTTGCCGCGCCGCGCCTTGTAGTCGGCCCACTCGGTCTCGCAGCGCTCGAGCGAGTCGATCGCCCGCAGCTGCGCCGGATCGGCCGTGTAGCCGCGCTCGGAGAGCGTCTGTTCGTACAGCGCGCGGACGCCCACGTCAGGCGCCGCCGGGCCGCCCCAAGGCGCCTGGGCGCCCCCTCGGGGGGCAGGCGCGAAGCGACGTGGGGGTCGTCATGAAACTAGAAATTGAGCGTGCGCTTGTCGACGGCGAGTGCGGCTTCCTTCGTCGCTTCGCTGAGCGACGGGTGGGCATGGCAGATGCGGGCGATGTCTTCCGACGACGCCCTGAACTCCATCGCGACGACTGCCTCGGCGATCAGCTCGGAAACCATCGGCCCGACCATGTGCACGCCGAGGATCTCGTCGGTCTTCGCATCGGCCAGCATCTTGACCATGCCGGTCGTGTCGCCGAGCGCACGCGCGCGACCGTTGGCCATGAACGGGAACGTACCGACCTTGTAGGCGCGGCCGGCAGCCTTCAGCTGCTGTTCGTTCTGGCCGACCCAGGCGATCTCGGGCGAGGTGTAGATCACCCACGGCACGGTGTTGAAGTCGACGAGAGGGTGCTGGCCGGCGATGCGCTCAGCGACCGCGACGCCCTCTTCCTCGGCCTTGTGCGCAAGCATCGGGCCGCGCACGACGTCGCCGATGGCCCAGACGTTGGGCAGGTTGGTCTTGCAGTCGTCGTCGACCGCGACGAAGCCGCGCTCGTCGAGCTTCAGCCCGACGGCTTCGGCGTTCAGCCCGGTCGTGTTCGGCACGCGGCCGATCGAGACGATCAGCTTCTCGCAGTCGAGCTTCTGCTCCTTGCCGGCCGCATCGGTGTAGGCGACGCTGACGCCGCCCTTGACCGACTTCACCTCGCTGATCTTCACGCCGAGCTGGACCTTCAGCCCCTGCTTGGTCAGTGCCTTGTGCGCCTCTTTCGCGATCTGCTCGTCGACCGCGCCAAGGAACGTCGGCAGTGCTTCGAGCACCGTCACGTCGGCACCGAGGCGGCGCCAAACCGAGCCCATCTCGAGCCCGATCACGCCCGAGCCGACGACGCCGAGCGTCTTCGGCACCGACGGGATGCGCAGTGCGCCGTCGTTCGACAGAATGGTCTCTTCGTCGAAGGCCGCACCGGGCAACGCCCGTGCGTTCGAGCCGGTCGCGATGATCACGTGCTTGGCGGTCAGATCGTCCGGCTTGTCGCCTGCGACCGCGATCTCGTAGCCGCCCGCGCCGGCCTTCGTGAACGAGGCGCGGCCATGGAAGAACGTGACCTTGTTCTTCTTGAACAGGTACAGGATGCCGTCGTTGTTCTGCTTCACGACGGCGGCCCTGCGGCCGTGCATCTTCGCGACGTCGATCGACAGCTTGCCGACACCGATGCCGTGATCGGCGAAGCTGTGGCCCGCGTGCTCGAAGTGCTCGCTCGACTGCAGCAACGCCTTCGACGGGATGCACCCGATGTTCGTGCAGGTGCCGCCCGGCGCAGGGCCGCCCTTGTCGTTCTTCCATTCGTCGATGCACGCGGTGTTGAAACCGAGTTGCGCGGCCCGGATGGCCGCGACGTAGCCACCGGGGCCCCCGCCGATGACGACGACGTCAAATGCTTTGCTCATGCGAACCTCGGATGTCAGATGTCGAAGAGAAGGCGCGAAGGATCTTCCAGCGCTTCCTTCATGGCGACCAGGCCCAGCACGGCTTCGCGGCCGTCGATGATGCGGTGGTCGTAGGACATCGCGAGGTAGTTCATCGGGCGCACGACGATCTGGCCGTTCTCGACGACAGCCCGGTCTTTCGTCGCATGCACGCCGAGGATCGCCGACTGCGGCGGGTTGATGATCGGCGTCGACAGCATCGAGCCGAAGGTGCCGCCGTTGCTGATCGAGAAGGTGCCGCCGGTGAGGTCGTCGAGCGAGAGCTTGCCCTCGCCGGCCTTCTTGGCGAACTCGGCGATCTTCTTCTCGATGTCGGCGAAGCTCATCTGGTCGGCGTTGCGCAGGATCGGCACAACCAAGCCGCGTGGCGAGCCGACCGCGATGCCGATGTCGAAGTAGCCGTGGTAGACGATGTCGTTGCCGTCGACCGACGCGTTGATGACCGGGTATTTCTTCAGCGCGGCGACGGCGGCCTTCACGAAGAAGCTCATGAAGCCGATCTTGACGCCATGCTCCTTCTCGAACCGCTCCTGGAAGCGCTTGCGCATCTCCATCAGCGGCGCCATGTTCACTTCGTTGAAGGTCGTCAGGATCGCGTTCGTCGACTGCGACTGGATCAGCCGCTCGGCGATGCGTGCGCGCAGCCGGCTCATCGGCACGCGCTGCTCCGGGCGGTCGCCCAGCGACGGCGCCGGCGGCGCGGCGACGCTCGGCAACGCGGCCTTCGGGGCCGGCGCGGGCGCCATCACCGGCGGGGTCAGTGCGACCGGCTTCGCGCTGCCTTCCATCGAGGCCAGCACATCGCCCTTGGTCACGCGGCCGTCCTTGCCGGTGCCCGGGACGGAGCCCGCGGGGATGCGGTTGTCGGCCATGATCTTCGCCGCGGCCGGCATCGCCGGCGCGGCGTTGGCCGCGACGGCGTCGGGCGTCGGCGCCGGCACGACGCCGGGCGTGGCACCCGGCGCGGGTTGCCCCTGCGGCACCGGCTTCACGTCGAGCGGGCTGACCGCTTCGACGCCTTCGGTGTCGATCTTCGCGATGACTTCTTCGGCGACACAGCTCTCGCCGTCGTTCTTGACGAGCTGCGCGATCACGCCGGCCGCCGGGGCAGGCACCTCGAGCACGACCTTGTCGGTCTCGATCTCGACCAGGATCTCATCCATCTCGACCCGTTCGCCGGGCCGCTTCTTCCACTGCAGCAGCGTCGCTTCGGCGACGGATTCGGACAGCTGCGGACACTTGACTTCTACGATTGCCATTTTGTTTGCTCGGTATCTTTTTGAGGTGCGTCGGTCCGCGCGTTACTTGGTGAGCACGAAGCCCTTGAGCTTGCCGTAGGCCTGCTCGAGCAGCGCCTTTTGCTGCTCGAGGTGCAGGTGGGCGTAGCCGACCGCGGGCGACGCCGAAGCCGGGCGCCCCGCATATCCGAGCTTCTGGCCGTCGACCATGTTCTCGTGGATGTAGTGCTGCACGAAGAACCAGGCACCCTGGTTCTGCGGCTCGTCCTGGCACCAGACGACCTCGCTGAGATTCGGATACTTCTTGATCTCGGCCGCGAACGCCTTGTGCGGGAACGGATACAGTTGCTCGACGCGAATCACGGCCACGTCGCCGTTCTTGCGCTCGGCGCGCGCCTTGACGAGGTCGTAGTAGACCTTGCCCGAGCAGCAGATCACGCGCTTGACCTTGTCCGGCTGCACGTCGGTGCTGACCTCGCCGATCACGGTCTTGAACTCGCCCTTCGTGAAGTCGGTGAGCGGCGAGGTCGCGTCCTTCGCGCGCAGCAGCGATTTCGGCGTCATGATGATCAGCGGCTTGCGGAACATGCGCACCATCTGGCGTCGCAACACATGGAAGATCTGGCTCGCCGAGGTCGGCTGCACGATCTGCATGTTGTTGTCGGCTGCGAGCTGCATGAAGCGCTCGAGGCGCGCCGACGAGTGCTCCGGCCCCTGGCCTTCGTAACCGTGCGGCAGCATCAGCGTGATGCCGTTCGCGCGACCCCACTTGACCTCGCCCGACGCGATGAACTGGTCGATCACCACCTGCGCGCCGTTGACGAAGTCGCCGAACTGCGCCTCCCAGATCACCAGCGTGTTCGGCTCGGCGGAGGCGTAGCCGTATTCGAAGCCGAGCACCGCTTCTTCGGAGAGCAGCGAGTCGATCACGACGAACGGTGCCTGGCCGTCGGCGACGTGTTCGAGCGGCGTGTAGGTGCCAACGTCCCACTTCTCGCGGTTCTGGTCGTGCAGCACCGCGTGGCGGTGCGTGAAGGTGCCGCGGCCGCTGTCTTCGCCCGACAGGCGCAGCGCATAGCCGCTCGCCACCAGCGAGGCGAACGCGAGGTGCTCGCCCATGCCCCAGTCGACATTGATCTCGCCGCGGCCCATCGCGGCCCGATCGGCCAGCACCTTCTCGACCAGCGTGTGGACCTTGAAGTTCGGCGGCACGGTCGTGATGCGCTCGGCCAGGCGCTTGATCTCCGACAGCGGCAGCGCGGTGTCGGCCGCGTCGGTCCACTTCTTGCCGAGGAACGGCGCCCAGTCGACCGCGTATTTGCTCTTGTAGTTCGTCAGCACCGGGTCGTAGGTGTTCTTGCCGGCATCCATCGCGGCGCGCAGCGCCTTGACCATCGCATCGGGGCCATCGGCCGGCAGCACGCCCTGCACGATCAGCTTCTCGCCGTAGAGCTTGCGCGTGCCGGGGTGCTGGGCGATCTTCTTGTACATCAGCGGCTGCGTCAGCGCCGGCGTGTCCTGCTCGTTGTGACCGAGCTTGCGGAAGCAGACGATGTCGACGACCACGTCCTTCTTGAATTCCTGCCGGTAGTCGAGCGCGAGCTGCGTGCACAGCACGACCGCCTCGGGGTCGTCGCCGTTCACATGCAACACCGGCGCCTCGATCATCTTGACGACGTCGGTGCAGTACAGCGTCGAGCGCGAGTCGCGCGGGTCGCTGGTCGTGAAGCCGATCTGGTTGTTGATGACGACGTGCACCGTGCCGCCGGTGTAGTAGCCGCGTGTCTGCGCCAGCGCCAGCGTTTCCATCACGACGCCCTGGCCCGCGAACGCCGCGTCGCCGTGGACGATGATCGGCAGCACCGAGTCGCCTTCCTTGTCGCCGCGGCGATCGAGGCGCGCCTTGACCGAGCCTTCGACGACCGGGTTGACGATCTCGAGGTGCGAGGGATTGAACGCCAGGCTCAGGTGGACCGGGCCACCGCTGGTCGTGATGTCGCTCGAGAAGCCCTGGTGGTACTTCACGTCGCCCGACGGCAACGCTTCGGGCGCCGTGTGGTCGAACTCGGCGAACAGGTCCTTGGGCATCTTGCCCAGCGTGTTCACGAGCACGTTCAGGCGGCCGCGGTGCGCCATGCCGATCACGATCTCCTGCACGCCCTTCGCGCCGGCGCGCTGCACCAGCTCGTCCATCGACGCGATGAAGCTCTCGCCGCCCTCGAGCGAGAAGCGCTTCTGGCCGACGTACTTGGTGTGCAGGTAGCGCTCGAGACCTTCGGCAGCGGTCAGGCGGTCGAGGATGTGCTTCTTCTGCTCGGCATTGAAGCTGGGCTTCGAGCGGATCGATTCGAGCCGTTCCTGCCACCAGCGCTTCTCGGTCGGCTCGGTCACGTGCATGTACTCGGTGCCGATCGAGCCGCAGTAGGTCTCGCGCAGCGCCTGCACGATCTCGCGCAGCGTCATGCTCTCGGCGGTCGAGAAGTAGGTGTTCGTGGCGCTGAACGCGATGTCCATGTCGGACTCGGACAGGTCGTAGAACGCCGGCTCGAGCTCGGGGATCTTCGGGCGCTCCTGGCGCTTCAGCGGGTCGAGGTCGGCCCATCGCGAACCGAGGAACCGGTACGCGGCGATCAGCGACTGAACGTGGACCTGCTTGCGCGCGATCGCCAGGTCGGTGCTCGAGGCCTTGCTGCCGAAGGTGCCCGCCTTGGCGCGCTGCGCGAAGGATTCGACGACCGGCGCGTGGGCCACGTCACGGCTGTTGGAGCCATCGACGGCCGGCACGTGCTGCAGCGCGTCGAAGTACTTGCGCCAGTTGTCCGGCACCGAGCCCGGGTTGTCGAGGTAGGCCTCGTACATCTCTTCGACGTACGGCGCATTGCCGCCGAACAGGTACGAGTTCGACCTGGATTCCTGCATCATTTCGCTCACCTTTCGCACCGGTTTCCGGCGCTGTAGTGGGTTGGAAAACCTTCCGCGACGCGGCTAGACCACTGGGCGGAGAAGCGACCCGCCTTGACCCAAAGCGTCAAGGGGACGGGAAGGAGCTGTTAAGTTCAAGCGCGCGACTTTACCACCGCACGTTGTCGAGGACCTGAACGCCACGCGGCTTACATGCGGCCGTGGCGCGGTGATGTCAAGCGCAAGCGACGCGTTGCCGCGCGGACTGGTATTCGCGTGTCAGCCGAGCGATCAGCTCGGCCGCGGGCTGCACGCTCTTGATCGCGCCGATGCCCTGCCCACAGCCCCAGACGTCCTTCCAGGCCTTGGCCGAACCGGCGCCGCCGAAGTTCATCTTGCTCGGGTCGCTCTCGGGCAGGTTGTCGGGATCCAGGCCGGACGCTCGAATCGAGCCCTTCAGGTAGTTGCCGTGGACCCCGGTGAAGAGGTTGCTGTAGACGATGTCGTCGCTGCTGCTGTCGACGATCATCTGCTTGTAGCCCTCGACGGCGCGCGCTTCATCGGTCGCGACGAAGGCCGAGCCGATGTAGGCGAAGTCCGCGCCCATCGCCTGTGCCGCCAGCACCGCGCCGCCGCTCGCGATCGAACCGCTCAGCGCGACCGGCCCGTCGAACCACTCGCGGATCTCCTGGATCAGCGCGAACGGGCTCTTCACGCCCGCATGGCCACCGGCACCCGCGGCGACCGCGATCAAGCCGTCGGCGCCCTTCTCGATCGCCTTCTTCGCGAAGAAGTTGTTGATGACGTCGTGCAGCACGACGCCGCCCCAGGCGTGCACCGCGTCGTTGACGTCGGTGCGCGCACCGAGCGAGGTGATCACGATCGGCACCCTGTACTTCGCGCACATCGCGATGTCGTGGTCGAGCCGGTCGTTGCTCTTGTGCACGATCTGGTTGATCGCGAATGGCGCGGCCGGCCGATCGGGGTTCGCGAGGTTGTAGGCCGCGAGCGTCTCGGTGATCTCGGCGAGCCAGTCGTCGAGCTGCTCGGCCGGGCGCGCATTGAGCGCCGGCATCGAACCGACGACACCGGCCTTGCACTGCGCGATCACGAGCTTCGGGTTGCTGATGATGAACAGCGGCGCGCCGATGATGGGCAGCGGCAGCGTGGCGAGAACTCCGGGAAGGCGCATGGGGGCTTTCGGTTCGTCGAGGGAGATGAAGATCAGAACGAGTCGAGCGCCAGCGCGGTGACGCTGTCACCGCCTTCGACGATCGAACCGCGCAGCCCCGGCACCTTGTTCAGCAGGTGCTCGGCGTAGAAATGCGCGGTCGCGACCTTGGCCTTCAGGAACGCCGCATCGCCCGCGCCGGTGCCCGCCGCTGGCGCGAGCTGGTCTTCGGCGACAAGCAGCGCGCGCGCCATCTGCCAGCCGGCGACGACATTGCCGGCAAGCATCAGATAAGGCACCGAGCCTGCGAACACCGCATTCGGGCTCGCCTTGGTGTTGCCGGCGACGAAGTCGACGACCTGCTCGAAGGCCTCGCGCGCCGCACGCAAGTGCTTGTGCATGGACTTCGCCGCGACGCTGTCGTGCGTCGCGAGTTCGTCCTCGGTGCGCTTGATTTGCGCGGCGATCGCCTTCGGGGTGCGGCCGCCGTCGCGCGCGGTCTTGCGGCCGACCAGGTCGTTCGCCTGGATCGCGGTCGTGCCCTCGTAGATCGGCAGGATGCGCGAATCGCGCAGGTACTGCGCGGCGCCGGCTTCTTCGATGAAACCCATGCCGCCGTGCACCTGCACGCCCAGGCTCGCGACCTCGACGCTCATCTCGGTGCTGTAGCCCTTCACGAGCGGCACCATGAATTCGTAGAAGGCCTGGTTCTGTCGGCGGACCTCGGCATCGGGATGATGGTGCGACGCATCGAAGGCCGCGGCCGCGGTGATCGCCATCGCGCGGCAGCCTTCGGTGTAGGCGCGCATCGTCATCAGCATGCGGCGCACGTCCGGGTGCCGAATGATCGGTCCGCTGCCCGGCAGCGAACCGTCGACCGGGCGCGATTGCACCCGCTCCTTCGCGAATGCCGCGGCCTTCTGGTAGGCGCGCTCGGCCACCGCGATGCCCTGCATGCCGACCGCATAGCGCGCCGCGTTCATCATGATGAACATGTATTCGAGGCCGCGGTTCTCTTCGCCGATCAACCTGCCGACGGCGCCGCCATGGTCACCGAACTGCAACACCGCAGTGGGGCTCGCCTTGATGCCGAGCTTATGCTCGATGCTGACGCAGTGCGCGTCGTTGCGCGCGCCCAGCGAACCGTCGGCATTGACGATGAACTTCGGCACGATGAACAGGCTGATGCCCTTCACGCCTTCGGGCGCGCCGGCGACGCGTGCGAGCACGAGGTGGACGATGTTGCTCGCCATGTCGTGCTCGCCGTAGGTGATGAAGATCTTCGTGCCGAAGAGCTTGAACGTGCCGTCCGGCTGCGGCTCGGCGCGCGTACGTACCTGCGCGAGATCGGAGCCCGCCTGCGGCTCGGTCAGGTTCATCGTGCCGGTCCACTCGCCGGAGATCATCTTCGGCAGGTAGAGCTGCTGCTGCTCGGGTGTGCCGGCGGTCAGCAGCGCTTCGATCGCGCCATCGGTCAGCAGCGGGCACAACGCGAAGCTGAGGTTGGCGCTGTTGAGCATCTCGATGCAGGCCGCACCGATCGTCTTCGGCAGGTTCTGGCCGCCGAAGTCGCTCGGATGCTGCAGGCCCTGCCAGCCGCCCTCGCCGAATTGCCGAAAGGCCTGCTTGAAGCCCGGCGTCGTCGTGACGACGCCGTCACGCCAGCTGGACGGGTTCTTGTCGCCCTCGACATTCAGCGGCGCGATCACGCCCTCGTTGAACTTCGCGCACTCCTCGAGCACAGCGCGCGCGGTCTCGACGCCGGCGTCCTCGAAGCCGGGAAGCTTCGCGATCTCTTCGAGGCCGGCAAGCTCCTTCATGCAGAACAGCATGTCGTTGACGGGGGCGCGGTAGCTCATGTCTTGTCTCCGGATGGAAAGAGGGCGCGTCAACCTGCGTTGCGCGCCCTTGGATTCGTCGTGTCGGCGACGCGCCGGTCAGCCGAGCGCCTTCACCAATTCGGGCACGGCCGTGAACAGATCGGCCTCGAGCCCGTAGTCGGCCACCGAGAAGATCGGTGCCTCCGGGTCCTTGTTGATCGCGACGATGACCTTGCTGTCCTTCATGCCGGCCAGGTGCTGGATCGCGCCGCTGATGCCGGCGGCGATGTAGAGCTGCGGCGCGACGATCTTGCCGGTCTGTCCGACCTGCCAGTCGTTCGGCGCGTAGCCTGCGTCGACCGCGGCGCGGCTCGCGCCGAGCGCGGCACCGAGCTTGTCGGCCAGCGGCGTCAGCACCTCGTTGAACTTCTCGCTGCTGCCCATCGCGCGGCCGCCCGAGACGATGATCTTCGCGGCGGTCAGCTCGGGCCGGTCGTTCTTCGCGATCTCGCTGCCGACGAAGGTCGACTTGCCCGAGTCGGGCGTTGCCGCGACGCTTTCGACCGCGGCCGAACCGCCGCTCGCCGCGGCCGGATCGAAGCCGGTCGTGCGCACCGTGATGACCTTGATCGCATCCAGGCTCTGCACCGTCGCGATCGCGTTGCCGGCGTAGATCGGGCGCTCGAAGGTGTCGGCGCTGTCGACCTTGGTGATGTCGGAGATCTGGCCGACATCGAGCTTGGCAGCCACCCGCGGCGCGACGTTCTTGCCCGCGGCGGTGGCCGGGAACAGGATGTGGCTGTAGTCCTTTGCGAGCGTCAGAACCTGCGCCGCGACGTTCTCGGCGAGGCCGTGCGCGAACTGTTCACCATCAGCGTGCAGCACCTTGCTCACACCGGCGATCTGCGCGGCAGCTTTGGCCGCAGCGCTCGCGTTCGCCCCGGCAACCAGCACGTGCACATCACCGCCGCATTTGAGCGCGGCGGTCACGGTGTTCAGCGTGGCGCCCTTGATCGACGCGTGGTCGTGTTCCGCAATAACGAGTGCAGCCATCTCAGATCACCTTTGCGTCGTTCTTGAGCTTCGAGACCAGCGTCGCCACATCCGGCACCTTGATGCCGGCGCTGCGCTTGGGCGGCTCGCTGACCTTCAGTGTCTTCAGGTGCGCCTTGATGTCGACGCCCAGGTCGGCGGGCTTGAGCACCTCGAGCGTCTTCTTCTTCGCCTTCATGATGTTGGGCAGCGTGACGTAGCGCGGCTCGTTCAGCCGCAGGTCGGTCGTGATGATCGCGGGCAGGGTCAGCTTCAGGGTCTCGGCGCCGCCGTCGACTTCGCGCGTGACGCTCACCGAGTCGGCCGTGAGCTCGACCTTCGAGGCGAAGGTGGCCTGCGGCAGGTCACACAGCGCGGCGAGCATCTGGCCGGTCTGGTTGCAGTCGTCGTCGATCGCCTGCTTGCCCAGGATCACGAGGCCCGGCTGCTCCTTGTCGACGAGCGCCTTCAGCAGTTTGGCAACTGCGAGCGGCTGCAGCTCGTCGGCAGTCTCGACCAGGATCGCGCGGTCGGCGCCGATCGCCATCGCGGTGCGCAGCGTCTCCTGGCATTGCGTGACGCCGCACGAGACGGCGATCACCTCGGTCACGATGCCCTTCTCTTTCAGCCGCACGGCCTCTTCGACGGCGATCTCGTCGAACGGGTTCATGCTCATCTTGACGTTGGC